>NZ_JAQOSO010000010.1 GCF_030068505.1 Roseofilum capinflatum BLCC-M114 | reverse complement strand
CATTTTCTGGCCGCATAACACACCCTACCTATGATGGTGTCGCCCCCGGTAGGGTGTGTTGCGGCATCGATAAATCATGGGTTTTCACGAAAATATCGACCCAGCCGCAACGCACCGCCCCCACCAAAAAATCCCATCAATAAATATGTGAATTTAACCAATAATTCAGACGGTGCGTTATGCGGAAATATCATTGATTTGTAACCATTGACATTTTCTGGCCGCATAACACACCCTACCTATGATGGTGTCGCCCCCGGTAGGGTGTGTTGCGGCATCGATAAATCATGGGTTTTCACGAAAATATTGACCTAGCCGCAACGCACCGCCAACCTAAAGAGCCTTTTCATAGCGTTCATAAGCCGTAACAATCCGTTGCACCAAAGGATGACGCACTACATCCGCTTGAGTCAACTTACAAAACCCAACCCCTTCCACATTCCTTAAAATATTCTCAGCCACTGCCAAACCCGATCGCTGATTTCCCGGTAAATCCGTTTGCGTCACATCCCCCGTTACCACCATCCGCGACCCAAACCCCAACCGCGTTAACACCATCTTCATCTGTGCCGGAGTCGTATTCTGGGCCTCATCGACAATAATAAACGAATTATTCAAACTTCGACCTCGCATATAGGCCAACGGAGCCACTTCAATTACTCCCCGTTCCATCAAATTACCAATCTTTTCCGGTTCAATAAACTCATAGAGGGCATCATAAAGCGGCCGCAGAAACGGATTCACCTTCTGTTGCAGATCTCCAGGCAAAAACCCCAACTTTTCCCCCGCTTCCACGGCCGGACGAGTTAAAATCAAGCGCTCATACTGGTTATCTAGCAGTGCTTTAACCGCCAGCACCGCCGCCAAATAGGTTTTTCCGGTTCCGGCTGGGCCAATACAAAACGTCAAATCTTGAGTTCGCACCGACTCCACATAGCGCTTCTGGGCAAAGGTTTTCGCCCGAATCTCCTCCCCTCGACGGGTACGAGCGAGGACATTTTTCTTCAGATCCTGGTGTTCGTCCTGCCGGCCCGTATCCAGAGCATGGCGGGCCGTGAGGACATCCACACCAGAGAGCAACTTACCCTTACCCCAGAACTCTTCGAGCGATCGCACCAAAGCCGAACACAACTCTACCTGTTTCGCTGTGCCCGAAATCAGCAACTCCTGACCCCTCAGTACCACAGTTGCTCCCGTTTGTCTACTGAGAATTTTCAGGTTTTCGCCTTGGACTCCCGATAATGCGATCGCACTATCGGGACTCGGCAGTTGAATGATTGCCTGTTCACTGCTCATCATCCACCCCAACCCAAGCAACAAATTGCCAGTCCTTTAGTCCTCATCGGCGATAAGGCCCTTGAACTCGACGCGGTTCCGGTCGCGAGGGTTTGCGCGGTTTACTCCGATCTCGGACTTGACCCTCCTCATGGTGTTCATGAGACTCATGGCGATCGCCCGCCACATGGAACCCACCATACACATCCAAATAAACCGACTGTCCAGCAGCCTGAGCTGCCGTTAACAGCACCGTTTTAATCGCCTCTATATTCCGGCCACCTCGGCCATACACCTTCGCCTTATCCTTCGGCGAAAACGCCACCCGTATCCAGACCAGAGGTTTACTCGTAGACACCTCACAATCGATCTTCAACTCCTCTGGAAACTCTAGAAACGGATGAATCAGCATCCGTACCAACTCCAAATAATCTGGAGTGGGTGAAGTCGATTGTGTTGTCATATCATTAGTTTTCCGCAGTTGTTGCTTTGAGTTGTTCAAAGACATTCGCTTTTTCAAGAATGTTACGCACAGTATCAGTCGGTTGAGCGCCTTGCTTTAAGCGCCGTACAATTCCCGGCACATCCAGTCGAGTCTCATCCGTTCTCGGATTATAAAAGCCCAACTCTTCCAAAGGACGAGCTTCCCGGCGAGTCGTACTCGGCATCGCCACAATCCGATAGCTCACTTCCCGCTTCTTGCCAAACCGTTTCAATCGTAACTTAATCATCGCTTTCCTTCAGCACTACGCTTTTCGATTTTAGACACTAAACTCCTAATCTTACCATTTTTTCACCGCTAAATCCTGAAATCAGGGGGTCTACCCCAATTATCTTGCTTGCGTGATGGAGTTCTGGCTTGGGCTAAAATTGTCGGGTTTGCCCCTTCCACCAAGCAACCTTACCCTGGAGTCCAAGTCCTCGCTACTGCCATGGACAGTTTTCCTTTATATAGACATCTCCTCTCCGTTCCTCCATATCTCTGGGGTTCATCCCCCTCACCTCATGTTCACCTTTTTTAGCTCTTCAACCAATAGATGAACCCTGGTTAACGGGTTATTCGAGTCATTCTCCTCTTGCTCTTTCATTAACTGTTTGGCTCCTTTAATAGCCCTCTCCTGTTCTGTTCGGAGACAGGTATAATAATCTCTACCTTTTTCTTTTTCATAAGATTCATTAGGCTTAAGAATCTCCTGCTCTTTAAATATTCTGTCCACTTTGTCGCATACTTGCTCACTGGTCAATGGACTACTCGTATACTCAAAATGTAGTAAAAACCACAGATCAAAACAGGGAATCGAAAAGATCGGTTCATCATCCTTGGCCATTTTACACGCTTCGTCAAATTCTGGGCGATCGCCATCAAACACGCAATAGAGGCGATCGGGTTTTTTCTTCTCTTGCAACCGCTTCCCTTCTTGCACCACTTTTCTTACATCACCACTCTTTCCTCCATACGCTGCAACCACTTCAATCTTAGTCGTCACTAATTGCAGCTCTTCTTTCAAAGATTGAAAATATTGATCTTCTGTCTTACCCTCAACCACAATAAGAAAATAGTCTTTTGGCTTTCGATCGCCCTTCTTACGTTTTAATTTATTCTCCGATTTGCCTTTACGCGCCATGATTAAATCTTCAAACCTCCCACAAATGGAATCGCACCATAGCGCCCCAGTAAATAACCTCTTTGCAAAGATTCATCCTCACGGGGACGAAATTCTAGGAGTGAATATAAATGAGTTTTTTGCCGCTCTTTTTCCGTAAACCAAATTTGATCTTGGCGAAACAAATCTTGGTCTAAAAGCGTGGTATCATGGGTAGTAAAAATCAACTGAGCATGATGGGGATTTGTTTCTGGATTATGGAACATTTCTACCAAACTACGGGCTAAAGTAGGATGCAGACTCCTTTCGAGTTCATCAATCGCGATGACCTTCCCCTCTTGCAACGCTTCAATCCATACTCCCCCCAATTCAAACAGTCTTTGTGTCCCATCAGACTGATCGTCGATCAACAAACTTTGTGGAATATTATGGGTAGAAGTTCCTTTTTCATAGGTTTTATGGGCAAAAACAATCTTTCCATCTTCAAAATTAATATGATTAATCTCATTATTTGATTGATTCAGTAATTTAACAATTTTACTGTGAAAATTGGGATCGGACATACATTTATTAGCTGTATACGCTCGATAGTTGTCTTGAGAGTCCAGCGTTGTAATTACATTTAAATTCGTCTTGAACCAATTAAACACCTCTAGCAGTTGAGGATGATTATTTTGAGCTGCATGGGATAAAAACAAAGAATTGGGGCGCACTAACGCTTTAATCCGTTGCTTTTCGCCTTTTAAGCTGGGAAAAGACCATTCATAGCCGCGACTGCTAGGATTCAAATCTTGATTTTTAATATTATGTTTCCGAGTAAACCAAGTTTGCGCTCGTTGTTTTGGGTAAGCAATCAACCATTCTTCAACCACATATTTTTTGTATAAAATAACTCCATATTCATAGCGAATCTTATTCTGAATAAATATAATATAAAATTCTGTCAAATGACTAGAGTATAAAATATGCAAGGGTGATTTCATTTGGTATTCCAGGAGAAAAGGCTGAACATCAAATTCATCTCCCTCTTGCATTCGACTAGCGGAATTTATGACAATATTCTGAAGCGTTTTCAGAGCGCGAACTAAATTACTTTTTCCAGAGGCATTGGGGCCATAAATTGCTGTACTCTTGAGCAAGTGTAAATCCTTAGAATTGGGCGCAGCAAAGGTATGGCTTTCCCGGAAATTATCCACATCCTCAGAAGCCACCAGACTTAAGGTTTGACATTCATTAATTGAGCGATAGTTAGTAACGCTAAACTCGATTAGCATAAAATTTGAATTAATTTCCTATGGGTTGAGGAAGCGTGTATGTCCGCTTTGCGGAAAACCCAACCAAGCGTCTGACTTTGTTGGGTTTCACTGCTGTTCAACCCAACCTACAACTGTCCAAACCCCTTCTTCTTCTTTTTCTTCTTCTTCTTCGGCGCTCCACCATAGCCTTGCCAACCGGGAGCCGGAGGCCGACCGCCCCCGAACATCCCAGGGCCACCGCCTCCTCCAGGGAATGCCCCTGGTAAACCCGGAAACTGGCCCTGACCCATCTGCTGCATCATCGATCGCATCTTTTGGAAATCACTCACCAGTTTACTCACATCCTTCTCCGAATGGCCCGACCCCTTCGCAATGCGCCGCCGACGACTCGGAGAACTCGACAACAAATCCGGATTCTTGCGCTCCTCAGTGGTCATTGAACCAATCATGGCTTCAGATCGCTTCAACTGCACCTCACCCTGTTCCAACTGATCGGCATTCAACTTGCCCATCCCTGGGATCATCTTCATCAGACCCCCCAGAGACCCCATACTTTTCATCAGCCGGGTCTGCTTGAGAAAATCGGTAAAGTCAAACTGGGCTGTCAGAATTTTCTCCTGCATCTTGGCCGCATCGGCCAGATCCACCTCTTCCTGGGCCTTCTCCACCAGGGTTAGCACATCCCCCATGCCCAAAATCCGGGAAGCCATCCGATCTGGATAAAAGGGTTGTAGAGCTTCTACCTTCTCCCCAACCCCGATAAACTTAATCGGTTTCCCCGAAATTCGCCGCACGGACAGGGCCGCACCCCCGCGACTATCTCCATCCATCTTAGTCAGAATCGCCCCGGTAATCCCAATCTGTTCATGGAAGGTATGGGTCAGATTCGCCGCCTCCTGCCCCATCATCGCATCCACCACCAACAGCGTCTCCTGGGGATTCACGGCCGCCTTAATGTCTGCCAACTCGGTCATCATGTCGGTATCAATTTGCAGCCGACCCGCCGTATCAATAATGACTGTATCGATTCCTTCCGCCTTCGCTTTCTCCACCCCTTGCCGGGCAATCTCAACCGGATTCGTATCCGACCCCAACTCAAACACCGGCACATCAATTTGTTTACCCAGGGTAATCAACTGATCGATCGCCGCCGGACGATACACATCTGTAGCCACCAACTGACACGAGCGCTCTTGTTTCCGCAAATATAGGGCTAATTTCGCCGATGCCGTGGTTTTCCCCGTTCCTTGTAACCCCGCCATCAAGACCACCGTCGGAGCCTTTTCCGCGTTCGCTAGGGGTTCATTCTCGCCCCCCATCACCGCCACCAGCTCATCATGAACAATCTTGATGAACTGCTGATCCGGGCGTACCCCGCTCACCACTTCGGCCCCTTGAGCCTTGGATTCCACCTCAGCAATAAAATTCTTCACCACTTGCAGATTGACATCTGCTTCCAACAGAGCGCGACGGACTTCCCGCAGGGCTTCCTTAATATTGCTCTGACTAATTTTATCTTGTCCCCGGAGGCTTTTCCAGGCAGACTCTAGGCGATCGGCGAGGGCATCAAACATATGCTAATAATTAATCTATTCACTCAGGTTAAGCATTCAATTTAGGCGCGATCGCAACGCAATGCGCTCATAACTGACCTGAGAGCATTTTAGCGGAGGGTTTGGTTGGCTCGCAATCGGGGCGATCGCCAATTGTAGTCTTCTTAGCAGTTCTGTATCATTTCATTATCAATCTGTCAAGACTATAACCACAAATTGTAAGAAGACCTTGGGATTTAGGTAAAATTGCTCTACAATTAAACCCTAAAAAATAAACCCTCAAAACCTGTTAATCTGTAACTTCGGGTGCTTCCTATCCTAAACATTGAAGATCCAAACCCTATGCTCTTAACCAAGTCCCATGTCATTCCCACAACCCATACAACAGAACGCACCATTGGGCGTAACTACCAAGGGTTAATCCTCCTCCTTCTCATTACCCTGGGCTTGATAGGGGGGATTGGTACTCGGTTAGTGCATCTGCAACTGATCCAAGGCAAAACCTACGAGCAAGAAGCCAAAAATAACCGCATTCGCGTCATTCCCAAACACCCCGGAAGAGGTAAGATACTCGATCGCCACGGTAAAATTCTGGCCGGTAGTAGCCTTTCTCACTCCGTCTACCTTTGGCCCCTCGCCAGTCGTAAAACCGAATGGCCCACCACCCTCAAACAGCTCTCGGAAATCCTAAACATTCCCGAATCCGAAATCCAAAGCCGTCTCGATCAAGCGGAATACAGCTCTCCCTACCTCTTGCGGATTGCCAGAGGACTCACCCCCGAACAAGTGACTGCCCTAGCCGAATATAGCCGGGAACTCGAAGGGATAGAAGTGGATGTGGAAGCAGCGCGGGAATATCCTTATAAAGAAGTTGCTTCCCATGTTTTAGGCTATACCGGAGAAATTAACGAAGAAGACTTAGAGAAAACAGAAAATGAAGGCTATCGCCTCGGCGATATTGTCGGGCAAATGGGCATTGAAGCCGCCCTAGAAGAAGAACTGCGGGGAGGATGGGGCGGTCGAGAAGTAGAAGTAGACAGCAAAGGGCAAGTGGTACGCATCCTCGATCATCAAGCCGCTCAAGCGGGCGATGATGTACAGTTAACCTTGGATTTAGACCTGCAAATGGCGGCAGAAGCAGCTCTAGGGAATACGAAAGGGGCGATCGTAGCCATGAATCCCCAAAATGGCGAAGTCCTAGCCATGGCCAGTAATCCCAAATTTGACCCCAACATCTTCTCTGGGCGCATTAGTGAGGAACAATGGAAAGAAGTACAAGGTAAAGACCATCCCTTTGTTAACCGCGCCCTGCAAGGGTTTCCCCCCGCTTCAACGTTCAAAATTGTCACCACGGCAGCCGCGATCGAATCTGGGATATTCTCCCCCTACACAGTATTGGGAACCTATCCCTATGTTCAGGTCGGTGGCATTAAATTCTGGGACTGGAACCGTGCCGGTTTTGGGCCGTTAGGTTTCACGGGAGCCATGGCCTGGAGTAGTGACACCTTTTTCTATCAAATTGCCCAAGGAATTGGCGGAGAAATCCTAATTGACTGGACAAGAAGATTTGGATTTGGGCGCAAAACAGGGATTGAACTCCACCGAGAAGAAGCGGCTGGATTGGTCGCCGATGATGCTTGGAAGCGAGAAAATATCGGCTATGAGTGGTTTGCCGGAGATACGGTGAATATGTCCATTGGCCAAGGATTTTTATTGTCTTCTCCTCTACAAGTCGCCGTGATGTTTGCAGTGGTGGCCAATGGGGGAGATTTAGTGAAACCTCACTTGGTGAAACAAGAGGGAGAAGATCATATTTGGCGCGAGTCTTTAGGTCTAAGTCCCATTACCGTTCAAATCTTGCAAGATGGCCTGCGTCAAGTGGTGAGTGCAGGAACGGGAGGGGTAATGAATAGCCTGTCTTTGCCTATCAATGCGGGTAAGACGGGAACGGCTGAAGATCCCCCCCGTTTATCCCATGCTTGGTATGGGGGGTATGCTCCGTTGGATTATCCAGAAGTCGTGATTGTGGCCTTCGGGGAAAATTCCGGAGGAGGGGGCGGTAAGTTTGCTGCACCCAAAGTTCGTCAGGTGATGGAGGCCTATTTTGAGTTAAAGAAAAAGCGTAATGCACAGGAATAGGAAATAGGGAATAGGGAATAGGGAATAGGGAATAGGTCAAGAATTTTCAGCGATGATTACCCATCATCGTAGTGCCGTGACACAGCTAAAATAGTGCATTAGCGTAGGGTGGGTTAGGCGGCTAAAACCTAGACTGTGATAGCAATCTATCAATCCGCCGTAACCCACCATTTTAGGGTTGTCACGGCAGTAGGGTGGGCAGGAGGAGGGAGCGACACTATTTCAGCACTTTTTCTAAAGAATCTTTGAGAGTTGAATATTTAAACTCAAACCCAGCCTCTAAGGTTTTTTTCGGTAAAACATTTTGTCCTTCTAACACCACATTTGCCCCATCTCCTAAGAGCGCATCTAAAACAAAACTGGGTACAGGTAACCAACTGGGTCGATTAAGAAGACTTCCCAAGGTTGCGGCCAAATCGTTCATCCGCACTGGGTTCGGTGCAGTGGCGTTAAATGTGCCTTGCATTTGCGGTTGACGTAGGGCAAACAGAATTAGGCTGACTAAATCATCGATATCGATCCAAGAAAACCACTGTTGACCGCTACCAATGGGGCCGCCTGCAAACATTTTAAAGGGGGGAATCATTTTGGCAACGGCTCCCCCATCTCCCACCACAATGCCAAATCGCAAAATCGCACACCTGACTCCATACTGGGTGACGGCTTGGGCGCTCTGTTCCCATTCCACACACAGTTGAGCGAGAAAATCATCTCCTGCTGGAGAGGTTTCGTCAAACTCAGCCGTTTCACTGGTTCCGTAATAGCCAACGGCTGAAGTATTGACTAAAACTTGAGGTTTGGGGTCAGCCGCGCCGATGGCTTCAACAATTTTTTCAGTCCCCAAAATCCGACTCTCGCGCAAAATTTTCTTACGCTGGGCTGTCCATCGTTCTTCGGCAATGGGTGCGCCGGCTAAATTAACGACTCCATTACATCCGGCAATTTGATTTTGCCACGGGCCTCCTTCGGTTACTGAATACCCGACAATTTCTACCCCAGAGGGCCAGATGCGTTTGGCTTTATCGGGATTGCGAGTTAACACTAAAACTTGCTCGTTTTCCGCCATCAGCCGTTGGACTAGGGCGCGACCTACAAATCCGGTTGCTCCTGTGACTGCTATTTTCATAGGATTAAATGCACAATTAATAACTTCAACACTGTTCTGGTGTAGTCATTGTAAATCACTGAGGGTAATTACAGAAGTTTCCTTGATTATCAAGCACAAGTAGGGGTGAAAGATTTTTCGCTCCTACTAGCTTGGCAAGCTTAAAGAGTGTATGCACTTATTTTAAAGAAGGGATAAAGTTGAGCCAAGTTTAAGAACCGTAAAAAAGCGGACGACACTAGGACATATACCGTTTAAAATAGGGATTATTTAATCCAAATTGCTGAACTCATTTCAGTTGTTGCTAGGGGAGTGATATAGCAAAAATCTACTCATTCAGGGGAGCCAACCTTATGAACTCTACACTTAATATTCATCCCATATCAATTTTATGTTTATTGATGGCGATCGCCGGACTCTGCTGGCTCATACCCATCAATCCACCAGCAGTGGAGGCTAATCCGTCTTCTACTCCCATTACTTATTTATCTTTCGGCCGGTGATGGGGAGATGGGGAGAGCGGCCTTTTGCCTATTCCCCATTCCCCATTCCCCATTCCCTAAGTAGATGCGACCTGACTGGAGGTAATGGCGCTTACCCGTCCAGCGTCTACCAGAGCTTGATAAATCATGGCTGCGGTTTCGGCACGGGTGGCTTCATCATTGGGTCGCAAGCGATTGACATTGGGATAATTGACCACAATCAGCTTTTGCAAGGCTCTAGAGATCGCCCCTTGTGCATAGCTAGGAATCTGATCTCGGTCTTCAAAAATGCTCAAGGCAGCCGAGTCACCAACGCCCAAATCTAAACCATTGACCAGAGAAACCAATACATCCGATCGCTTCACATTCGTACTCGGATTAAACGTATCGGCGGAAACTCCTGATAAAAAGCCCCCACGATAGGCCTGTTGAATGGCATCAGCCGCCCAAAAATCGGCGGGTACATCCTTAAAGTTCACCGCATCCCGTTTGGGTTGGGGATTAAAGACTTTCACTAATAGAGCCGCATATTGGGCGCGATTAATAGGACTATCGGGCTGGAATGTGCCATCTTGGAATCCGCTAATTAAATCTTGCTCTAACAAGCCGTTAACAAAGGGCCCAGCCCAGTGACCTACCAGATCGGTAAAGGAGTCCGTTGTACTCGAAGAACTGCCGGTTCCGGGGACAATATAGCGAGAATTAATCGGATCGGCTTCTCCGGTGGCGACTAAGGACTGATAGAGAATGGCGGCCATTTCTGCACGGGTAATATCTCGTCGGGGATTGAGTAATCCCAGATCGGGATAGTTAACGATCATGCCTTTAACGGTTGCTGTCGCTACTTTGGTGGTAGCGTAATTGGGAATATAGGTGCGATCGCGGAACACAAACAAGGCGCTACTATCGCCACCGGTTAATTCTAGACCACTAATTAAGGCTACGATCGCCTCGGTGCGAGTTAAATTTCGACTGGGGCGGAATGTACCATCAGGATACCCGGATAAAAAGCCCATGCGTGAGGTTTTGGCGATCGCTGCTGCTCCCCAAAACCGACTAGAAATATCCAAAAAGGCGATCGCCGGCCGTTTAAACGGTAAATTAAACGCCTTCGCCAACAAAGCCGCATACTCGGCACGAGTCAGATTATTATTGGGGCGGAATGTACCATCCGGGAATCCACTAATCACCCCCTTACTAACCAAGGTTTCAATAAACTCTTGGGCCCAATGACCGGCCACATCTCGCAATTGTACAGGAGTCGGGGTAGGCGTTGGCGTAGGAGTCGGGGGAGGAGTCGGGGTTGGCGTTGGCGTAGGAGTCGGGGGAGGAGTCGGAGTTGGCGTTGGCGTGGGAGTCGGGGGAGGAGTAATCACTTCACTGGCGATAAAGTCAATTAACCCTTTCACCCGATTGGGATTGAGTTGATTGCCCGCAGAAACCAACGTCGTGGAAGTGGCATTTTGCAGATCGTATCCCCCATTCCCCTGAAATGTATTACCGCCAGGATCTTGAGCGCTACCCAAATCAGGAACCGATTGGGAAATCACCGTTAAACCATCTTCCGTATTATTTTCAATCACATTTTGCCGCAACACTGGACGAGAGCGATTAGAAGCGACAATCCCCGCCCGATTATTACTAATCCGATTACTAATAATTACGGGTGCAGCATCATCACTAACGGCAATCCCATACCCGGTTTGTTCGCAGACATTACTACGAACTTCTCCCTTAGAATTTTTGGCCATGGAAATCCCATTGGCATCGTTCAACCGGAACACATTACCCTGAATTAGGGGATTGGCGCTTCCTGTCGCGAATACCCCTTCACGCTTAGATTGAGTAAACGTATTATTGGCGATCACTGGGGCGGCTGATTCAATCCAAACGGCGGTTCCACGGCTGAGGGGATTCGTTACCGTTACCCCCCGTAATTGGGAATTAGTATTGAGTCTCAGGGTAATATTTTGACCGGCAAACGTGGGGCTAATATAATTGCCACCCCCATTAATGGTAATGCCTTGGCCTTTATTTCCCTCATTCCCCACAAGGGCCACACCAGAAGGCACAGTCAGGGGAAAAACTTCCCCATTGGTGCTATTGTAAGTGCCTGCTGCCAGTTGAATGGTGGTTCCAGAGGGCACATTTTGCAGAGCGCGACTAATGGTTTTGAACGGAGCAGTCGATGCACCAGAATTGCCATCATTACCCGTTGCGGGATTGACATAGAGGATGCTCATAGGTGTCAGGTTAAAGAGTACAGTTAAGAAGTACAGACTACCCTATAGCCAACCTAGACTAGCTATATATAGGGATGGTCTAAGGTGAATATGGCCATTCTACAGGGGCGATCGCGCTTTAGGGTTGAAGAGTGGCAAGACTCTAGCAAGTTGATCGATCTGACGAATCTAAACTGAAATTTAACATGGTGACTACCGTTATTTGTCTCAATTTACTGATTTCTATCTTTTGTCTGTGGTTGGCTTGGCGCATTGGGCGACTGAGGAGGCGATTAGCCCGGATTGCGGATGTTTTGATTATGGCACAGCAGCGCACCGATCGCGTTCTCTTCCATGCCCCGGATCGAATTATTCGAGGACAACGGGGGACTCGGTGGGCAAGACAACGGTATGCTCTGTTGGCTCAACAATGGAGACAGGTGGAAAGATTGTTAGGGATTTTAAGCTTAGTTCTGGGAATTTGGCGCAGACGCTCTAGACATCAGCGCTAGGTTCGTTGACACTCCCCGACCTAAAGGTACGGGGATTCTTGGTTCACGGAGATTACTTGCTTAGACAGAATTACTTCTGAGAAAGTAGAGGTATTCTCTCCCCAAGCGTTTATTGGGTCTAGCCCAAAAGTTCCCGTATGCCCTACGGTACTTAGTCCTTTTTTCAAAATATTGATGGCTGCATTTTCGTCTCGATCCAATACACAACCACAAGTACATACATGGGTTCTTGTTGATAGAGATTTTTTCACCATTTCACCGCATTTAGAACAGTTTTGAGAAGTGTAGTTGGGTGAGACAGCAATTGTTATCTTGCCGTATTTAATCCCAAAATACTCTATCCATTCTCTAAATTGATGCCATGCCGCATCATTTATACTTTTAGCTAGACAGTGATTCTTAACTAAACCTTTAATCCTTAAGTCTTCATAAGCTATCACATCGTTAGAAAGTTGACTTGACAACCTTGAAATTTCAAAAGCCGTCCTAAAAGGACGGGACTTTAAACCCAAATTTTCGGTAAGATATGGGGTAAGCACTGAGTCTACTAGGTCTACTAGGGCTTTGATCCCAGTTGATGCACAGTGTTGATGCACAGTGTTGATGCACAGTAATGGCTCGTGAAAAGCGGTATAGTCTGATGAGGGTATGGGCAAGGATATGTCTAAGAATCAATCGGGACGGTTTATTGGGGGGTTGTTGTTGGGGACAGCAGTGGGAGTGGTGACGGGAATTTTGATGGCTCCCCGTAGCGGACAACAAACTCGGAAGATTTTGAAGAAGTCGGTTGCTGCACTGCCAGATCTGGCTGAAGATATTTCTACCAGTGTTCAATTTCAGGCCGATCGCCTGGGAGCATCGACGAAAGATGGCTGGGAGGATACCCTGACTCGACTGCGAGAGGCGATCGCTGCTGGAGTGGAAGCCGGGTTACGCGAGCAAGAGGGGCGCTCTATGGCCTCTCGTCCGTTGCAGACTGACGAACCGAGTGTCGATCCTGATACAGATGAGTCTTTTACTGAGGAGTTGAATTCCTCCGAAGGTTCCACTTATAACAGTTCTCTGGATTTACAATAAGTTGAGATTCATTTAACTTGTTGTATAGCAACTGCTAAGGGTCAAACCCAGTTTTCTTGCATTCCCTATTCCCTCTTTCCTATTTGTGATCGACCCCCTGTTTTGGTTAGGATTATCCATTCTTTTAGTCGCGGTTAGCTTAACAGCCGTCTTGATTGTTGCAGTGCCAGCCGTCAAAGAGTTGGCGAGAGCGGCTCGTTCTGCGGAAAAATTGTTTGATACTCTGAACCGGGAATTGCCCCCAACTTTAGAATCTATCCGCTTAACGGGGATGGAAATTAGTGACCTAACGGATGATGTGTCTCAGGGCGTTCAACGAGCCTCGAAAGTGGCCAAACAACTGGATCAGGGGATAGAAACGGCTCGCGAGCAAGCCAAAGGGGTACAAGGGACAACTAAAAGCGTGTTGACGGGCCTGAAAGTGGCTTGGAAACAATTCAAACAACCCTCGAAAAAGGGAGAGGCGATCGCCAACTCCGATCGCCCCTCCCTTCCCTTAACCGATAATCAACGCTATGGAAGCACTCGACGCAAACTTCCCCGGCGATCGGCTTCTCCCCTCATCCCCACAGACAAGGATGATTAAACTCCAAGGTTTGAAGTGCCGAGAAACTAAGTTCTAGCTCCGAGTCTGTCAGGGGTTTAAATCTTCTGGTGTATTGCAGTTGTGGAGCATTTGCGCGACTGTGGCATCTACGGGCAAGGATTGTACTGGCAATGAAGATAACCACTGTTGAAAGGAGTTGCCCCCACTTTCGATAAAGGATTTTAACTGAGACTGAAGGGTGATACGATAAAATCCACACAATGGCTCCCAATGTTTTCCCTGTCTCGGAACAACGGCTAGGGTAGATTCAGGAATCTGATCGAGTTGACCTATCCAGCGCTGTAAAAGGGTGGGGTCTAATTGGGGTAAATCGCAACCGAGGAGTAAAATCCAGGGATGTTCAATATTTGCCCAAGCTTGAGAGAGGGCGACTAAGGGCCCCTTTCCAGGATTGGACTCGCCAATCCACTGGCAATGTTGAGGGGCGATCGCCTGATAACGCTCTGGCCAAGGAGTCACAATATACACTGTTTCTGTGCAGTGTACGGCAACTTCTGAGACCCGTTGCAGCAAAGGAACCCCGTTCCAGGGGATCAGAGCTTTATCCTCTCCCATGCGGGAACTCTGCCCCCCGGCTAAAATTACACTAGCTACAGTAGCACTCGGAGATCTTGACATCAGTTATTGATAGCTCACAGCCGTTCCACTTGCGGCAACCATGAGCATACTACTGCCCCCAGAAACGGAAATCGTTTCATAATCGAGATCGATACCGATAACCGCATTTGCGCCCATTTTCTGAGCCTCCGCCATCATTTCCTTCATGGCGGTTTCTTTTGCTTCTCGGAGCGATCGCTCATAGGCTCCCGATCGCCCACCCACAATATCACGAATGCCCGCAAAAAAGTCTTTGAAGATATTCGCCCCTAAAATGGCTTCTCCACTGACCACACCATGGTAAGTCGTGATCTGATATCCTTCTAAACTATCTGTGGTTGAAACCAGCATATTTATAGAACTCCTGACGCGATCGAACTAGCTTAATTTTAACGGATACAGCGCTTTCTACTGTAATGTTTAATGGCCTGGCATTGGGGACAAAAATGACTCGATCGCCCCCCCAACTTTATTCGCTCAATTATCGTGTTACAACGGCGACAGGGCTGCCCCCTGCGACCATACACCCACGCCACTCCCGCATAATTGCCATTCACCCCCTGCACATTCAGAAAATGGCTAAACGTCGTACCCCCCTCCCGCAAACTATCCTCCAACACCTGCACCACCGACTTCCTTAACCTCTCCCACTCGGAAACCGACAGATCGCAACAGCGTCTTTCTGGATGCACTCCAGCCAAAAACAACGCCTCATCCGCATAAATATTACCCAATCCAGCGATTAAACTCTGATCCAATAGAGCCGTTTTAATGGGGCGCTTGCGGTTCTCTAGGGTGCGGCGCAAATAGGCCACCGAAAACTCCTCAGAAAGCGGCTCTGGCCCCAATTTTCCTAAGCCCGTCATCACCTTCTCTAGGGCTACATCCGCAGGAACCCACCAAACCCGACCAAAGCGACGCTGATCCACAAACCGTAACTCTTTTCCCGACTTAAACCCCAATCTTACCCTCGTATGTTTCGCCAGAGGTTCCGTTGGACTCACCCATAACAACTGTCCCGTCATCCGCAGATGTACCCCCAAAGTGCCTCCAGGCTCTCCTGTGCGGGTTAACTCAGCCAACAAATACTTACCGCGACGATGCCATTGCTGAATCTTCGCTCCCTGTACCCCCTGCAAAAACTCATCCACAGAAGAAGGGTGGGCAATGCTGTGACTTAAGCCAGATTTCCGGCGATCGCACAACACTTCCCCACCCTCAATCTCCTGTTCTAGCGTCAGTTGATTGAGTCCTTGACGGACAGTCTCAACCTCTGGTAGTTCAGGCACAACTCTTGCTCATCCCAATAAGCTTGGCCAAAAGACTATTTAACTTCTTCAAGTTCGCTTTCTGCAAAGTTATTGGTATTGAGTCCAGAGGGACTACCACTGAAACCGGTATAGTTCACTTTCTCAAAGCGAACCACAACAGGATATTTAATCCCGCTTTTGTCGATGGTGGCTACCGTACCAACATCGTTATACCAGTAGGACTCTTTGCGTTTAATGCGGACTTTAGAACCACGTTGAACCATGATGACTGTTTCCTTTGAGTATTTGTTAACGGGCATTGTCTCTCAGGGTACTACTCAACGGCTCTCATCTGCACGCTTAGTTTTTTAAGTTTTGTTACTAATCCTGCCATCCCACGCCGAGCAGTTGTTCAAAGGCGGGTTCTTAACCCACCCACAACTGAGAAACTATGCTTTTTTCAGCCAGCTAAACATGGCTCGCAAGTCTTTCCCGACTTCTTCGATAGGATGTTCGGCTTCTTGACGACGCATGGCCGTAAATCCAGCTTTACCCGATTGATTTTCTAAGACAAATTCACGGGCAAATTGGCCGCTCTGAATTTCCTGGAGGATTTTCTTCATTTCGGCGCGGGTTTCGTCGGTGATAATCCGATGGCCGCGAGTATAGTCGCCATATTCGGCAGTATTGGAGATACTATCGCGCATTTGGGCCAGTCCTCCTTCTACCACCAAGTCCACAATTAATTTGACTTCGTGGAGACATTCAAAATAGGCTAATTCCGGCTGATATCCTGCTGCTACCAGGGTTTCAAAGCCGCTCTTAATCAGGGCACTTAAGCCACCGCACAGAACCACTTGTTCGCCAAATAGGTCAGTTTCCGTTTCTTCGCGGAACGTGGTTTCCAGGATACCGGCACGAGTTCCCCCAATACCTTTAGCATAGGCCATGGCGCGATCGCGAGCTTGTCCTGTTGCATCTTGATAAACCGCAAATAAACAGGGAACCCCTTCCCCTTGTTCATAGGTTCGCCGCACCAAATGTCCCGGCCCCTTGGGCGCTACCATAACCACATCCACATTATCCGGGGGAACGACTTGAGCAAAGTGGATATTAAACCCATGGGCAAAGGCTAAAACATTACCTTCACTGAGGTTCGGGGCAATTTCATTCTGATAAACCGTCTTTTGCACCTCATCCGGCAGTAAAATCATAATCAGGTCTGCCGCTTTCGCCGCATCCCCAACCGGTTTCACATCTAACCCGGCAGCTTCTGCTTTAGCTTTTGACTTACTCCCCTCATACAACCCCACAATCACATTCACCCCACTCTCCTTTAAATTCAAGGCATGGGCATGTCCTTGGGAACCATAGCCAATAATGGCAACGGTTTTACCGTTGAGTAAATCTAAGTTAGCATCCGCGTCGTAGTACATCCGGGCCATAATCAGGATTCTCCTTGATGATTGGTCTTTATTTTATGCCAGCCTTTTATCATAGCGCGTTGTGGGAACAATGGAAAGTTGAGGAAAGATAGGGGGATGGAATAATTCACGTCCATAGGGACTTACAGCCATTTTCGCCCTTTATGCCTTGGGTTTTAGTCCTTGTGTGCAGGGAATTTGAATAATAAATTCCGTCCCTTCTCCTGGAATCGAATGACAATCCATTTTACCTCCATGGTTTTTGATCACAATTTGGTAACTAATCGATAATCCTAACCCTGTGCCTTTACCCACCGGTTTAGTCGTGAAAAAAGGATCGAATAAGCGATGTTTGACCCGTTCCGGAATTCCCATACCATTATCTTGAATCCGAATTTCTACCCAGTCAGAATCGAGTAATTGAGTGGTAATACGAATTTTTCCTTCACGAGGTTCTTGTAAATTGCCTTGTTTTGAGCAAAGGGATTCATCGATCGCATCGATCGCATTACTCAGGATATTCATCACCACCTGATTCAGTTGTCCGGCATAACACTGAATTTTTGGTAATTCACCATACTCTTTAATCACCTCAATGCCGGGATAATCGGGTTTCACCTTCATGCGATTGTGCAGAATCAATAAGGTGCTATCAATCCCCTCATGGATATCAACCGACTTCACTGCCGACTCATCTAAGCGCGAAAAGGTACGCATGGATTTGACGATTTCTCGAATCCGCTCCGTACCCACAGTCATGGAATGGAGGAGTTCCGGCAAATCTTCGAGCAGAAAATCGAGATCTTTAACTTCTTTGATTTCGGCGATCGCCGGATGGGGCTTAGGATAATGGTATTGATACAAGTGCAGAATCTCGACCAAATCTTGCATGTAGGTTTCTGCATGAGCCAGATTCCCATAAATAAAGTTCACCGGATTATTAATTTCATGGGCTAATCCCGCCACCATTTGACCCAGAGAAGACATTTTCTCCGCTTGAATTAAATGAGATTGAGTCCGTTTTAGGTCACATAAGGTTTCCTGAAGTTGTTGATTTTTTTCAAGTAACAAGGATTCTGAATGGCGTAAGGCATGTTCGGCCTGTTTTCGAGCCGTCATATCGATACAGATCATCCCCACTCCTTTTGATTGTCCTTGCTCGGTGGTCAGGGGAAAATAGTTTTCTAACCAATGACGCACATTCCCCGATAAGCGGGGAATTTCATGGGAGACTTCCACATTGAGCAGGGGTTGACCCGTAGCTAAAACTTGCTTCAGATGGGGTTCGAGAGTTTTGGCTCGATAGGGGTTAATTTCACCAAAGGTTTTTCGCAGATGCTCGGTAATTCCAGTATCATTGGTGCTGGCCAGGGTTTCATTGACTTGCACAAATCGCATGTTTTTGTCCAGAATGGCCATGCCAATGGGAGCAGCTTTGAAGAAGGCATTCCAGAGTTGATCTCGCCAAACGAGTTCCTTTTGCAAGGCTTGGCGATCGCTAATATCCCGTCCTTCTGCAATTAGCATTACCACTTTCCCGCAAGAGTCCATCACCGGTTTTATCGAAAAATCTACGGTGATACTTTGCTGATTAACCCCTAAAAAATCAACCGTAGAGCGTAGGGTTTTCCCCTTGGCTGCTTGCTTAATTTTAGCTTTGAGCTGTTCCTGATGGGCGCAATCATGGGGCCACCAGGGAGCATCCCATAAGTGTTGATCGATGATATCCGAAAGTTGGACTCCGGCAAACTCTAAGATAGTGTGGTTCGCTTCTAAGATTTCTCCGTCTGGAGAGAGAATCGTCATAAATCCAAACGCAGAATTAAAGATGGCTCGAAAACGCCGTTCGCTCTCTTTTAGCGCTCGTTGCGCTTTGCGGCGATCGCGTAATACCGCTTGGCGCTCGCTCGTATCGGTTACCACTCCTAGAAACGTTGGTGGAGTCGAGGAGTTTGTGTGGATCGCGGAAACGGCTAAATTAACCCAGGTCATGGAGCCATCTTGATGCAGATACCGTTTTTCTTGCATAAAGGTTTGCAACTCTCCCTCTAGGAGTTGATCGAGAAAGGTGCGATCGCTCTCAATATCATCCGGATGAATAATTTCCATCAACGAATGACCTTGCAACTCTGATGCCTGATAACCGATCAGATGACAAAACCGAGGATTAATTCTGAGGATTTTTCCTTCTAGAGACCATTCCAGCATCCCCGTCGGTGCTTGATTAAAGAGGGCATTTTCTCGATTTGCATCCATGGAAGTGACTTGGGCTTTTAAGCGAGTTTTATTATGTTTATCAGATTTCAAAAGGTACATATTAGCTTTTGTTATGGTTTTGGTATTTTTGAAGTATTTTTAGTATAATGTAGACGATTGGAGAAAATTTTGAAGACGACGTTAATATTCTTTACAAAACTTTATCGAAATAACGTCAGTTTGTAGCAAAAGTAAAAGATTAGGGGAGTATCAGCCGCTCAGATCGCTCTTCATCCAAACTCCTCGATCCTGAATTCACCCTGATCTAGGAGACTTCCCATCATAATCTCAAATATTAAGATGTAGTGCGAGCATCTTGCTCGCTGCCTTTCTCTAGGGAGCAAGATGCTCACATTCCTATCGTTAATTCGATTAGGGAATAGGGAATAGGGAATAGGCTTTTGGGACATAGCTTTGAGGATTCAACACTGTCCCTCATAACAGCCAAAAGCGCTGTATTTGCTCCCCCCATTCCCCCATCCCCCCATCACCCCATCATATTATGTCCGCTAAATCAGCTCTAACAAGTCATTGCGAATGGAGCGTTCATGTCGGCGACAGCCGAAAGCGGAATGAAGCAATCTCGCCTATCCCGGTAAACTCGGCGTTTCCGCTTCGCGGACATGAAAAGCGCTCTGCTGGCAAACATTGAAAATCAAGACTTGAAGACAGAAGAGTTTCAATTCTTACTCATTACTCATTACTCATTACTCATTACTCATTACTTAACCGCTTCCCTTCAGAAGAGAGGGCTAGGCGAGGCCGTCGAGAGGGTTTACCTTGAATTAAACGCAACAGGAAGCGACCGAAACCATGGATATAGGTAAATAAGGTAGGAACGACCACCAGGGTTAATAACGTTGCTGTGGTCATGCCGCCAATGACCGAGATAGCTAGGGGCGATCGCACCTGAGAGCCTGCCCCCAACTCTAGAGCAATGGGAGTCATCCCGGCAATGGTGGAGAATGTGGTCATGAAAATCGGTCGCAGACGGGAGACTCCGGCAGAAATCACCGCCGGTTTCAGGCTCATGCCTTCCTCGCGCATGTTCGCCAAGGAACAATCCACCAACAGAATGGCATTTTTAGTTACCAATCCCATCAGCAGGACAATCCCAATCAGGGCAAATAATCCCAACTCTTTTTGGGTAATCATCAAGGCCAGGAGAGCGCCCCCCACGGAGAGGGGGAGAGCGGCCATAATCGTGATCGGATAGATAAAATTGTTATAGAGCAGAACCAAAATCGCGTAGATTCCCAGAACCGCCAGCCCCAGGGAACTGGCAAAGCGGGCGAAAATATCGCGCATAATTTCCGCATCTCCAGAGGGTTGCTGTTGCACATCTGCGGGCAAATTGGTCTCTAACCACTCATTAATCGGCTCCATGGCTTGACCCAGGGACAGCCCTTGTAAGTTGCCCTCTAGAGACACTTGACGCAGGCGGTCAAAGCGGTCAATTTGGGAGGGGCCGCTCCCGATCGCAATATCGGCCACAGCCATCAGGGGAACGACTCCCCCATTTTGGCTGGGAACCCGCAGATTCCGCAGGGTTTCCATATCATTACGAGATTCGGTAGCAATTTGGACACGGATGGGAATTTGGCGATCGGGCAGATTAAACTTCGCCAGGTTAGCATCATTATCGCCAATCGTCGCTAAAGACGCTGTACGGGCGATCGCCTCCACCGAAACCCCCAAATCTGCCGCCCGTTTCGGGTCTGGGGTAATCAACAACTCCGGTTTCACCAAACTGGCACTGGAAGAGACCTCCACCAAACCGGGAAGACCCCGCATAAAGCTCTGTAAGCGATCGGCCGTTGCCTTCAGAGATTCCGGATTTTCACTATTGAGAACCACCGACACATCCTTCGTATTCCCCGCCGCACCTTGGGACTGGAAACTCACCCTAGCTCCCGGAATTTGCACAAACTTGCCGCGCATCTCCTGCTCAAATTGCGCTTGGGAAACCTCCCGCTCTTCTTGGGGCAAGAGATTAACGGTAATCAGAGCTTCATTAATCCCCGAATCTCCCTCACCCGCACTGGCTAGGGCACTCTTAAACGCGGGATGGTCTTGCAAAATGGCAGTCGTTTTCTGCATCACCTGGTCAGTCAACGCCAGGGGAGACCCAGGGGGCAACTCCACCGTCACCCGACTTAAGCCCCGGTCATATCCGGCAAATAGCCCCGTGGGAATCAGGGGAACCAACTGCAACGATCCCATAAACAAGGCGACAGCAACCATCAGGGTGACAATGCGATGGGTTAGGGCCCAACCCAGAAGCCCCCGGTAGGGATGAAACACCTGTTTACCCCAACGAAAGCCACGATGAACCAAATGGTCATCTAAGAACAGGTGAGCGGGATCGGACTCATCCAAGGGGGGGCCATCTTGGCTGGGCGAACGGCCGTTCGCCCCTACATCGCCCCTTACTTTCTTTCCTTTCAACAGGTAAGCGGCCAACATGGGAGTCATGGTTGTGGCGACCAAGGTCGAAAACATGGTAGAGACGGCTACCGTGAGGGCGAAGGGTTGGAAAAATTTACCGGGAATGCCGCCCATAAAGGCAACGGGGAGAAACACCGCCACAATGGTGGCTGTGGTGGCTAAAACGGCTAACCCAATTTCATTGGCTGCGTCGAGGGCAGCTTGGAAAGGGCGCTTACCTCTCTGAATATGTTGGGTGATATTCTCAATCATACAGATGGCATCATCCACCAAGTTCCCCATGGAGAGGGCTAGACCGAGCAGGGTCATGTCATTGAGGGTATAGCCCAAGGCTCTCATGACGATGAACGTGGGAATAATGGAGAGGGGCAAGGCTACAGCAGTAATTACGGTTGCCCGCCAATCTTTGAGGAAAAGCCCCACGGTGACGACGGTGAGCAGGGAACCGAGAATGAGGGCATCAATGGAGGCTTGATAGGAGAGGCGAATATAGTCGGCGTTGGTGTAAATGAGTTCAATTTGGATATCTTCGGGCAAGGTTTGCCTGAGTTGAGCGACTTTTTCCTGTACTCCTTCTTCCACACTCACCAAGGTGGAGCCACTACTGCGCCAGACGGAGAAACCGACTACGGGGGTTTGTTGGACATCTGGATTATCTTTTATGGTTAGTCGGGAGAGTTGCCGGGGTTCGGCAAATCGATTATCGACTTCTCCTAAGCTGGTGAGGGGCACATCTTCGCCATTGGGGAGAACGATGCGGTAGGTTTTCAGGGTGTCTAGGGTTTGGGCACTGCCCAGGGTACGGATGCTTTTTTCTGTGCCGCCGGTTTGCGATCGCCCCCCAGGGAGGTTAATGTTAAAAGCGCGAATTTGCTGGTTAACTTCGCTGGCGGTGATTCCCAAGGCTTGCAGCCGGGCGGGGTTGAGGTCGATGCGGATTTCTTCGTCTACGCCGCCAATGCGGTCTACTCTAGCCACCCCAGGGACAGAGAGCAGGGAACGGCCAATATTTCGGTCTACCAGGTCGCTCAGTTCTTCCACGGAGCGGGTGGGAGAGGTGACCGCGTAGCTGATCACCGCTTGACCGATAAAGTTGATTTTTTGAACAACTGGGTCTTCGATGTCTGAGGGCAGGGTTTGCCGAATTTGGGCGATCGCATTGCGAACGTCGTTAGTGGCTGTATCGCTGTTAACGTTCAGTTCAAAGGCGATACTGGTGCTGGACTGACCATCGGTGACTGTAGAGCGAATATCATCGACTCCTTCTAGGGAAGCAACCGCATCTTCGACTTTTTTGGTGACTTCGGTCTCTAGTTCTGTGGGCCCGGCTCCCGGTTGTACAATAGTAACCGACACAAAGGGCACATCGATATTGGGATTTTCATCAATGCCCAATTGGGTAAAGGAAAAGAAACCGACTATTCCTAAAATCAGGAATAGAACCAGGGTGGGGACAGGTTTGTGAATTGACCAGGAGGAGATTTTGAAAGACATTGCTGGGGGAGGGAATGGGGAATGGGGAATGGGGAATAGGGAATAGGGAATAGGGAATAGGGAATGGGGAAAACCAGGTTTTTCCCTTTCCTTACAGAGTCTATAAAGGCCTAATTGACGGTGGGAGTGAGGGCGGTGCTGTCGGCGACGCGGACGATATCGCCTTCGTTGATAAATCCTGCGCCTAAAACGACGATGCGATCGCCGACATTCAGACCTTGTTTAATTTCTACATTCGTGGACTCTCCCCCTAGGGTAGAACCGACTTCGACCCTGCGGGCGATCGCCTGATTATTCTCGTCCACTTGATAGACAATGGTGCTGCCATCGGCCAAAGGTTGCACCGCTTCAGCCGGAACCACTAACCCTTGCACCATTTGCGCCGTAATACTCGCTTGTAAAAACATCCCCGGTCGCAACACAGAAGACGAAGGTAAATCCACCTTCACCGTGGCTTGGCGAGTATCGGCATCCACTAGGGGGGCAATTTCTCGAATTTTGCCTTTAATATTAATCCCACTATTGGCATCCGAGGTTAAGGTCACCGGGGCCCCGATATTCACCTGACTCAGTTGGGTTTCAGGGATTTTCAGTTCCAGTTCCAAAGCCCCCTGATTAATAATCCGAAATAGGGGCGTTTGCGGACTTGCCAAATCTCCCACCCGTGCTGTTCGTTCGCTGACGATGCCACTCGATGGGGCAGTGACTTGAGTTTGAGCCAGATAGGTTTTCTGTTGTTCGACCCTCGCTTGTTGGCTTTGCAGTTGGGCTAAGGCCGTATTCACATTAGCCGTCATACTGCTGATGGTCGCTTGGGCACTGTTCACATTAGCCCTCGCACTGCTAATTCTGGCTTCGGCGCTATTAATATTTGCCTTAGCTACTTGTACTGCTTCCCTAGCATTTGTAGCTTTCGTGCGGCTTAAATCCACCTCTTGGGTACTAATGGCTCCTTCTGCGGCTAAAGTTTCCGATCGCGCCAAGTCCCGTTCCGCTTGTTCGAGTTCCGCTTGGGCTTGAGCTAAAGAGGCGATCGCCTGTTGTTTGCCCGCTTCCGCTTCCTCCTTTGCCGCCAAAGCCCCTTGTAGAGCAGATTTCGCCTGCTCCACCGCCGCTTGACGCTCTTGCACCACCGCCCGACTCGCTTCTACATCCGCCTCAGCTTGACTAATTTGGGTTTGCAGAACTGAGTCATTTAACACTACCATTAATTGTCCTTTTTCCACCCAATCCCCTTCATCTACAAGCACTTGGCGAATTTGCAAGTCCATCACCTGAGAGACGACAGGTAATAAATCATATGCGTCCACCGTCCCAGTAGCCGTAAATGTGCGGGGTATTCTCTCTAATTCTACTGTGGCTAGAGTAACTGTTTGCACCGGGTCAGCCGATTGAGAAGCTGTCACCGGTTGCACGGGAGTAGGTTCAGAACGGTTCAGGGTAGTTAGGGCATAGGTTGCCAATGCGCCTGCCGCTAGGCCAATACCCAAACCCACCAGCAATCCGGGTTTTCTTTCCGCGATCTTTTGAGGACTTATGTTTTCAGTCATTGGAGTTTCTTGGTCTTCCGTTGATTTTGATGAATTTTCCATCTCACTGACTGGCTGTTCACTCATGTCTCCCTCCGATTTTGGACGCTTGTGGTTCTAGGCATTGGCTTGGCCTAAGGTGGAGTAATCTTTATTTATCTTTTATATTATTACGCATTGTAAAGCTTGTCGTGCAACTTTGTAGCAAATCGCTGGTTATGGGATTATCTTTTTTGTCACTCTCCGAAACAGATGGGTCAAATCCTGATAGCGCTTCGGGAGCGATCGCTTCCAGAGTAAAATTAATCACTCTATAGTTTCATCAATATCCCGACTCATAGGTAACAGACCTCAGCTAATATCCGTTCGCCAATAAGGTTTCCTGTAATTGTTTCACCAGGTCATCCAGTACAGGTAATGCAGTTGGAAGTTCCATTCTATTCACTCCATCCCTTTTCTCCATCCATTTTTAAGCGATCGCCGATGACATTGAGCGATCTTATGGCCGTATCTTGAGTCAATCATGGCACAATAGGAAATCCAAAGGTCAAGAGGTACAGCCGTGGATTGGTGGAAGAAACTACGCAAAAATCCCCTTGCTCAGGTAGGGGCAGTGATTCTGACGGTGTTCTATATTGTGGTGATTGGGGCGGGTTTTTTTGCCCCCTATACGCCCTACAGTTCTCAACTTAATGGCTCCCTACTGCCTCCCACGCCGATTGAGTGGTTTAATGAGGGACAGTTTTCGCCGCGAGTCTATCCCGTCACCCAGGGCGCTACAGATTTAGATACGGGCGATCGCCCCCTAATTATAGACCGTAGCCAACCTTCCCCCCTACGCCTGTTTGTCCAGGGCGAAGACTACAAAATCCTCGGTATTATCCCTGCCAATATCCATCTCTTCGGCACAGAAGGAGCAGGGCGGATCAATCTTTTGGGCACAGATAGCCAAGCCAGAGACCAGTTCAGTCGTCTCCTCTACGGCGGTCAAATTAGCCTCAGTATTGGCTTAGTAGGAATTTTGATTTCGTTTCCCCTAGGGATGATGGTGGGGGGTATATCGGGCTATTTTGGCGGCTGGGTGGATGCCGTGTTAATGCGCCTGGTAGAAGTGTTAATGACCATTCCCGGTATTTATCTCTTGGTTGCTCTAGCTGCGGTGATTCCTCCCCAACTGAGCAGCGCTCAACGGTTTCTGCTGATTGTGATTATTACCTCCTTTATCAGTTGGTCAGGACTGGCACGGGTGATCCGAGGTCAAGTTCTATCGCTCAAAGAGCAACAATTTGTGCAAGCTGCCAAAGCCATGGGAGCTAATCCGTTTTATATTATTATTCGCCATGTCTTGCCCCAAACGGCTACCTATGTGATCATTTCTGCAACTCTAGCCATTCCTGGGTTCATCGTTGCTGAATCGGTGTTGAGTCTGATTGGCTTAGGTATTCAAGAACCCGATCCCTCTTGGGGTAACCTATTATCCGCCGGAACCAATGCCTCGATTTTGGTCTTGCAACCTTGGTTAATTTGGCCTCCGGCAATTTTGATTATTTTAACGGTTCTTTCGTTTAACCTTTTGGGGGATGGGTTGCGCGATGCCCTCGATCCTAGAAGTTTACGGGAGTTTAATTAAAACGGGGATGAGTGCCTTTGGCTTCCCCCATGGCGATCGCCTATTCTTCTGATTCTTCCTCTGATGCTTCTGGAGACTCTTCGGGAGTCGGTGAAGGGGTCATCGGAGAAGGTAGGGGGCCGGGTTCTTGTCCTTTTTTCAGCCTCACCAGCAGGTTGTACCGGGTAGTACGGGGACTGGTAATGGCAGAGGTGACACCAATAGAGTCAAAGGCCTGAAAGAGATTATCTTGATCGGGAGGGATAATAATGGGTAGGGGTAGGTTTTGGTTAAACAGGCGCTCGATGTCGGCGTAAAAGTAGCCACTTTGGGAACTCAGACCTTCGGGGATACTGGTAGTAAAGGCTTCGCTAGTTGCCAGGGGATTTTCGAGAGGGGCGATCAGGCGGTTGGCGATCGCCGCACCAAAGGTCATCATTACTAAGTCATCGCTTAACCAGGCTCGGCTAATGTCAATAATGCCAAAGGGGAGCTGCCATTGGGTGACTTCCATTTCGCCCAGGGTTTCTGAGTTAATTTGTACTTGATATTTATCTTGCATCACTTCATCGAGGCTGGCAAAGGTTTGATCGGCTGTTTCTCGATCGCCCGTATTCACCATCACTGCAAAGCCGAAGGGAATGGGGGACGCACTTTGATCGGCGGGTATCATGGCGATCGCAAATGGCCCATCCATCCACGCGAGTAAATCTTCTTCTAAATTCAATCCCGTGGTATCTAATAAGCCTTGTTTTAAGCCTTCTGGATTGAGGGGCGCTAACGGATTCCCCTCTACACCGGTCGTATACTGATTCCACACTTGATTAAAATTGCTGCCCGTGAGCATCATCAACGTATCACTGGGCACATACTCACCGAGATCCAAGTTCAGGCTATCCGGGGTTAATTTCTGCTCCGCTTGGTTACTGAGCCAAGTAATCCCCTGAAATAAGAGACCATTAGAGACCACTTCTACCGTTGCCGCTAATCCCTGATTGGTTTCTAACTGTTCTAACTCTTCTGGGGCGATCGGGCGTACAGAATTCGCTGCTGCGACTCTGGTAGCTTCAGGAACATTTACATACACACGAGCCAAAGCTGAAGTGGTTCCCAACTGTTCCAAGGCATTTTTATATCCGGGAGTCGAAGCCACAGAAGCCTCTCCTTTGAAGGTATCAATCACCCGATCCGTGGCTTCTGGAGCGCTACTAATAACCAAATATCGGCCCTGCAAAACGGTGGAGGAAAACACCACCTCTGCATCGGGTTGGGTTTCTTGGATTTCAATGTCTTTATAGGTGCGTTTCGTCAGGTCTTGATCCACTAATTTCCCAGAAATTTCTTGGGCTTTCAAGGGATTAGCAATAGGAACAACCATCACCCAAGAGGGTTGTTCGAGCATCACCATCCGTTCTTCTTCCGAGAGGGTTTCATCCTCAGTAATTTCTGGCGCTAAATAGGCCCAGGTCACTTCTTGTCCCACCCAAGGCTGAATATCTTTGAGATAGTTGAGTTGGGTTTGGGTTTGGAATTGATCGCGCAGTTGGGCTAAGGTTTGGTCTAACGCTGCTTGAGTATTGGGTGTACCAAAGGAGCGTAAATTTTCCCATTGACGTTCATTCGTCGAGAGGGAAATGGTCATCAGGGAATTTTGGGGAACCACATTGGCTCCGAGTTGCATATCTTGGGGAACTTGAGTCCGTCCGATAAAGAACCAATAGGCCAAGCTACCGGTTGCACCAAGGATGACGATTCCAGCGATCGCCAATAACCCCAGTTTTTTCTGGGAATCTGAAAGATTTTGCAGCACAGTTGGAGGTATTTTAGTAGACAATGTACAAAAAAATATAAAATTACTATGATCGTAGGATACGCAAGGGTTTGTGCGATTCGTTCCCGCAAAAATGGAAGCCGGTTAATGGCGGAAGTGTAAGCAGGGCAAGAATTCTAAGAACCTTGACAACTCAATTTCCGTGATGGTGAAAGTCCATCCCCGTATATGTTGCGGTGACAGCATAACCCCCATTATAGAGGACGGGTAATCCTTTAGGGTAAAGCGGGGTTAAACGGCGGTAACTCTGAATCCGACCGGAAATCCCGTCTAGCATCTAGTTATGGGTAGGAATACGAAAACTCAAGTAGTAACCAGCGCAAGGTATATAGGGGATGGGTGACTATTAAAATGACTAAGCGATCACGTCAACCCATTAAAGAGGAGAAATCCTTGTGACCCTTGAGACCGAAGAGTATGACGAAAAATCCCTCAAATTCTTGAGTAAAAACCCTGACTGGCAAGAACTGGCCAAAGACTGCGTATGCTTTGCCAATGCCAGAGGCGGTGCGATCCGGATCGGTATCGAAGACGGTGAAACCCAACCCCCTGATGGGCAAACTATCTCCCCCGACTGGATCGAAAAAATCAGCAAGCGCATCAATGAACTCACCCTCAATGTCACCCTTGCCCCCCGGATCGAGATTGCCTCCAATGGTAGCCAATATCTGCATATCACCATTTCCCGCTCCCCTAACGTCGCCTCCACCAGCGATGGACGCTACTACCTTCGGGTTGCCGATACCTGTAAACCCGTCCTGGGCGATGATATCCTGCGGCTGATCAACGAACGCCCCACCGCTCCTTGGGAAACCCTCACTACCCAGCAAGTGCCCCGCGATCGCATCGACTCCGGCAAACTCCAAGCCTTCTGTCACGGTATCCGTAGCTCCGATCGCGTCAAAACCTCGGTCAAAGAAAAAACTGACACCGAACTCCTGGATCACTACTTCCTCGCCCAAGAGGACTGGCTCACTAACCTCGGTATTCTTTCTGTCGGTCAACGGGGAGATCGCGCCCGCTTAGGCACAGCTCCCGTAGTGCAATTCCTCAAATACGACCAACAGGAGCAGAAAGTGAATAAACTCCTGTGGGATGACTTTTCCCTCTCCCCCATTGAACTTGTAGAAGCCGTCTGGACTGAAATTCCCGACTTCCGCGAACGCTACGAACTCCCCGACGGTTTATTTCGCCAAACCCTTCCCCTCTACGATGAAGCCGTTGTGCGGGAACTGCTGGTCAATGCCCTAGTTCACCGTCCTTACACCCAACGGGGTGACATCTTTCTTAACCTCTTTTCCGATCGCCTGGAAATCGTCAATCCTGGCCCCCTGCCCCTCGGTGTCACTCCCCAAAACGTCCTCCACACCACTGTTCGCCGTAACGAAAACCTCGCCCGTATTTTCCACGACCTCAAACTGATGGAACGGGAAGGTAGCGGCTTCGACAAAATCTATGAAATCATGCTCTCCCAAGGACGCAGGCTACCTCTACTCCAAGAAGGCAGCGATCGCGTAAAAGTCACCATTTATCGACAAATATTGAAACAAGAGGTGATTAATTTACTGGCGATTGGCGATCGACAATACCAACTCACCCAACGGGAAAAAATCACCCTAGGACTGCTGGCGCAAAAGGAAAGTCTCAGCACCCGCGAACTCTCCCAGCAACTTTCTCTCTCAGAAGGACAGGCTCTGACCTCCTGGCTCGGTCGGTTGTTGGACTTCAACTTAATCAAACAAACCGGACAAACGAAAGGAACTCGTTACTCTGTCGATCCTGAAATGTTACGCTCCATTGCCACTCAGCACCGCACCACCCTACAACTGATGGAACCCCATCGGTTAGAAGCTTTAATTCTGGAGGATTTACGCCGCTATCCCCAATCAAGTATTAGCGAAATTCATCAGCGCACCGCTCCCGAACTCGCACGATCTCGAATTAAGCGAACTCTAGAGAGGTTAATTGCCCAAGATCACATTACTCAAACTGGAGAGAACCGATGGCGGCGCTATAGCCTCCATCCCTAAGTCTATCGATCAAACTGCTTGATAGACCTTGATAGATAGGGCAACTTATCCCTCGTTCATAATAGCTGTAACCCTTGTATGATAAAGCTTTTCCTCTTACATCTTCCTATCAAGCACGCTTGATCGATAGACTCCCATGAACCCATAGACCAAAGACTCCATCGGCTGGGAAACGGTCAAGGGTTGTTGCCCTAGTTAGGGAGAAGAGAGAATACTTAATTCTACGCGATCGCCATCCTCAAGGGGTCGAGAACTTTGCAACACATAGCGTTCCCCCGGTTCTAAACCGGAGATAATTTCCACTTCACCATCACGGGTTGTTCCCAGGATGACCCGCCTAGAGGTTACCGTGTTGTCATTGTCCTCATTCATCAGAAATAGGGTAGCATCCTCACCTTCTCGCTTAACAATCGCCTGTTGGGGAACTCGGATCGTTTGTCGATCGCCCACTTCAAAGTTCGCCCGTGCCAATAATCCACTCCCCAAGCGCCCACTGCGGTTAGAAAGGGTGACTTCGATGGGAATCAATCGCGCCACCGGATCGGCTACTGGGGAAATCTGGGTCACTGTGCCCGGAAATTCTTCTCCCGGAAAAGCATCTAAAGTCACCGACACATATTGACCTACATAAATTTGATACAAATCCAACTCGGAAACTTCCACCTTCACTTTCACCTGGCTAAAATCCCCAATTCTCAGCAACTCATCCCCTGGACGCACCACCGTCCCCGCTTCCATCCATCGCTCTAAAATTGTCCCGGAAATGGGCACTTCGACTTGGGTATAAGATTCACGCTCTTGGGCCTGACTGACAATCGCTTGTTGGACGCTCACCCGTTCTTCGGCGGCTGCGATCACTTTATTTTGGGTCATTACCTGAGCTTCGGCCGCTCGTAGGGCTTGTTTAGCTCTTTGGGCAGCAGTGCGAGCTAATTCGGCATCCTGTTTAGAAATGGCTCCTTCGTTATACAAGGTTTCCAACCGTTGGGCATCCGCTTCAGCTTGGCTTAATTCTAGTTTGGCGATTTCAATTTGGGTTTGCAACTGGCGAATCTCGCTTTCACTTTCGGCCACTTCTACGCGACGAGCAGACAGTTCCGCCTGAGCTTGGTTAATGACTGCGGTGGGTAAGGCTTTATCAATTTCGGCAATCACTTGCCCTCGACGGACGCGATCGCCCACATCTACACTCAAGTAAAGCAGTTGTCCTTCACTTTGCGATCGCAAAATCACTTCCTGAATGGGTTCCGTGGTTCCCGTATAGGTTAACCCATTCCCCCGATCGCCAGCCGTAGCAGTCGCCACATCCACAGAAATGGTCTGGGGTTGATTGGCAACTGGTTGCGAAAACGCACTCGATTCAGGTCGAGGGAGCAATTTACATCCCGTCGTCGTCAATAATAGAGCCATCAGTAAGAGCAGTCTTAGGGGAGGACATTTGATGGCGATCGGTTGATTTCCCATGAGTTGCTCCCTCAATAGATTCCCATCCCGATCCGATCCCTTCCATGGAGTGAATTGATCCCGTTGCCTCATAAACCAAATTGGGGTTAAGGTGACATCTGCATAGCCAGCGAAAATCTTGGGGGTTCTTGTCCACAAGATTTCCCTATATTGTAAACAATTGTGCCTTCCACTGGTGGACATTTCTCAATTAACCCAGACCAGAGGATTTAATCTCTTAGTTGGACTCTCCCTATGAACAGACGACTAAAACGCTCTCATTTTATCTCCTGTCTTTTTGCTCTAAGCCTGACCCTCAGTAGCTCTAGCGCTCTCCTATGGCAAGCCGTTGCCGAAGCGAAAACTGTCACCCTAACGATGACATTTTTTGGGACTCGGCGCGAGGTTATTGGGCAGGGTCAATTCAGTTATGATGATGCCCAGCCCTATCGAACCATCGAGGGGATAGACTACTTTACCCTCTCAGATTTTGAAGCCACCTTTGGTTCTCAACAGTGGTCTTTAGATGATTTGGTTTCTGGGAGTCAACCCCTACTCTGGGCCCCAGAAGGTGAATCCTATCCCACACCGCGCATTGCGACCATTGGTGGATTTGGAGCTTTGACCCAGGGATGGGCATTTTATAAATCCAGAACCGTTGATAGTGAAGATTATGGCGTATTACTGATTAAAAACCCCGCTTATCGGAATCAGGGAGATTTTGCCCTCACGATTGGGGTACAAGAGATTACCCAAGGAGGGGTATTTCAAATTGAAGAAAGTCCGTCTAATTCGTCCATGGGTCTTGATGCTCAACCCAGGTTGAGTCAACTTTGGAAATTGGGGTTAGTGGGGGTGGGCATATTTTAGTGAGTAATGAGTAATGAGTAATACCTGATCTTGTTCTTCTCTAGGAAACACTTGGGTTGATACTTTGCCGACATGAAAAACGCTCTGCTGGCAAGCCTTCAAAAGTGGGACGTTCCGGGAAAAATGGGTTAAATTATTACTTGTTACTTATTACTGGATACCCTTCTCCTTGACCCGGAAAAATATGATGACTGCTAAGTTCCCTACCCTTAACTGGATCTCCTCTGTTTTAGCGACTACTGTAACCTTAGTAACTCTGAGCTGTGTGGTTCCTGAAGTGGCTCAAGGAGAAAGTACAACGTCAAATTTCACTAGCAGCATTGACCTGGCCCAAACGGATCGGAATGTTCCCCAAAGTATCTACAATACGGGACAATCTGCCCTAGAGCAACAAAACTTTGAACAAGCCATTACCTACTTTAATCAGGCGATCGCCATCAATTCTCAGTATGCCCAAGCCTATCAGGGTCGTGCTTTAGCCCGCGATAGCATGGGAGATTACGAGGGGGCGGCTTCAGATTTACGCATAGCTGCTAGTCTATATTGGCGACAGGGCAATGCTAGTGCTGCCTATCAGGCCATTCGCCTGATCGACCAAATGGGTAAAAAATTTGTCTGTCGTCAAAGGGGCGATCGCTGGGAAACCGTCATGAAGCTAGACTCCAAACTCTATCCTCTCATCGTCTGGCACGATCAAAGGGTACTCGATATTGACGACAATGGAAACCCGGTTTTTCTGGAACAAGATCCCATGGGAGTTGCCCTGATACCCGATTTTAATCGTACCGTGGTAGAAATTCAAAATGACCAAGGAGCAGTGGTAACAATGACTGTCGCCGAAAAAAATACCCAGCTATCAGCCCAAGGACGTTGCACCAGTGTTTCGGAACGTTTAGATAGTATTGGTGATGCTCTAATTAATAGGGGAGCGCAAGAGTTCTTCAGACTTGAAACCTTGGAAAAGATCGTTGAAGAAACAACCGAAACGGGCGAAGTTTTAACCTTTAAAAATAATATTCAAGTAGCGTGTATTCCTGATGCTGAGGGTGTATGCGATGAGCGCAATGCTATTTTTACACTCACAGGAAAAGCAGAGGGTGAAGGAGTTCAAGAAAGTAATCAAGAACGCCTAGAGCGCTTAATTCGTTTGATCGATCATCCCGGTTCAGGCGACCCCATTCATAATTAGCAGTGCTATAACAATGATTAAATTAATTGGAAACATCACGAATTACCCGCTCTAAACCTGCCACAACCCGCGCCAACTTCCCATAATCAATTTTATCCGGAGTATCTTCAGCCCTGTGATAATAGGGATAGCGAAACGGAGCCGTGTCTGTAACCATTAAACCGGGATATCCTTGCTGCCAAAATGACCAATGATCTGACCATCCAATTCCGGGTAACAGGTTAGGGAGGGCTGCACCTTCCGAGGGAAATTGCGTGTGCTGACGAAACGAATCAACTACTTGTCTTACCCAGTCTCCAGAATCGAAATTACCAATAAAGGCGATAAAGTTTCCTTGCATCGGATAAAACAAATTTAAAGGCGTGGGATACTGCTGACTTCCGGGTTTATCAGAATAATATCCCATGGTTTCTAAGCTCATCATCCCGACAATATTATCTTGGCGCTGCTGACAAATTTTGGCATAGACTAAACTCCCCATATCTTCTGTCCAGAAAAAGGGGGGTTCTTCATTGACAAATTCCACAAATCTCAGGGTTCGCTGTTGCCCTTTCCCCGAAAATCTACGAGCTAAGGCTAGGACTGCTGCTGCTCCAGAGCCGTTATCATTAGCTCCGGGAACATTGGCGACAGAATCATAATGAGCGCCAATCACAATAATTTCTTCGGGTTTAGTTGTGCCTGTAATTTCAACTTCTAAATTATCAAATTCTTGGTCATCAACTGTGTATTTGTAGTGATTAACTGGATATCCTGCGCCAGTCAATTGACGTTCTAAATACTGAGCCGTTTTCACTAAATTATCATAGGCCAGATAATTATGGGGTTCGGAGGCAATTTTTCTCACATCCCTTTCTAGTCCTTGTGCTAATTGCTGCTCTTCTACGGTCAGAGGTGACAGGGCATCCCGATAACTTTCTCCTGGCATCTGTAACATGGTTTTCCATCCTCCCCAGGCAATACTTATCAAAATTATACTCAAGATCGACACTCTGATCCAGGTCGATTTGCGCTGAAATCCCCAATTGAACTTTTTCTTGATCATCTGGATCGTTTACCCTAAAATAAATCCTATGATAAATACAATCTCACTCTATAACCCTGATGACTATTCCGGCGTTTGATTTCAGTCACTATTTCCCTTATTCAGAACTGACAGATTATTTAACTCAGATGGCTCAAGCTTATCCAAATTTGATGCAACTGGAAAGCTTAGGAATAACGGAGGAGGGGCGAGAGATTTGGTTAGCGACTTTGACCGATCAAACGAGTGGAGAGGCTTTAGAAAAACCGGGATATTGGATTGATGCGAATACTCATGCAGCAGAAGTGACGGGTTCGGCAGTGGCTTGTTATATTCTCTATCAGGTTTTAACCCAATATAACCAGGATGACAAAATCACCTATTTCTTACAAAACTATACTCTATATATTCTCCCCAGAATTGCGGTAGATGGGGCAGAAAAGTATCTACAAACTCCCTATAATTTGCGCTCTAGTCCCCGGCCCTATCCAGAATCGGAACAGCAAGAGGGGTTATATCCAGAGGATGTGAATGGAGATGGATTAATTCTGAATATGCGGATTAAAGATCCCTGTGGCGCTTGGAAAATTTCTGAGGACGATCCGCGCTTGATGATTCGTCGAGAACCGGATGAGTTTGGAGGCAGTTACTATACTCTTGTGCCGGAAGGTTTGATTCATAATTATAATGGCTATGAGTTTAAGATTGCGCCCGCTTTAGAGGGATTAGATTTTAATCGTAATTATCCCTATTATTGGCAACCGGAAGGGGAACAGCAAGGAGCTGGAGATTTTCCGCTTTCTGAAATTGAAACTCGTGCAGAAGCAGAGTTTTGGCGCAAGCATCGTAATATTAATGGGTTTATGACCTATCATACGTTTGGAGCGCTGATTTTACGTCCTTATAGTACCCATCCCGATGACCATTTTCCGACAGCAGATTTAGATATTTATCAATTCATGGGCAGACAGGGGACGGCGTTAACGGGGTATAAGTGTATTGGGATTTATAAGGATTTTCGTTATGACCCGAAAACGGTGGTTTATGGGGCGATGGATGATTATGGGTACGATCATTGGGGATGGTTTGGGTTTACGGTGGAACTCTGGGATGCGGCGAAAGCGGCGGGTGTTGAGAAAGAGAATAATATTGAGTGGGGACGGGAGCATCCGGTAGAGGATGATTTGAAGATTTTGCAATGGAATGATGAGTATTTGCAGGGGAATGGGTTTATTGATTGGCAGAGTTTTGAACATCCCCAATTGGGAGCGGTGGAGATTGGGGGATGGGATATGAAGAGGATGTGGAAAAATGCACCAGCGAAGGCTCTACCGGAAATTTGCGATCGCCACTTTCAGTTTGCCATCACCCACGCGCTGATGTCTCCCCGGTTAGGGGTGGCTCGGACTGAGGTCAGTCACGAAGGCGCTGATATTTACCGTTTAACCGTTCAATGGGAAAATTTGGGATTTTTGCCCACTTACACCAGTAAAAAAGCGCTAGAGCGGCAAGCAGTGCGCCCTACGCGGGTGAAATTGGGGCTACCAGAGGGAGTTACCCTGATTAGTGGAGAGCAGCAGCAGGAGATTGAGCATTTAGAAGGTCGTTCTAATAAGTGGTTCAAAGCCTCTGCGAAGGGAACCGACTATCGCACCCATCGCAGTTGGGTAGTGAAGGGGAAACGGGGAAGTGAGGTGAGGATAGAGGCGATCGCCGAACGGGCCGGAACAGTGCGAACTTCGGTTATCCTCAGTTAGACACTCGGTTTTTAGCGGGTAATCTCAAATCTAGAAAAGAATGGTAGGTGAGAGTGTCCCGTTAAACGGGAAACAGATAAGATATTAGGTTATTGTCTGAACTCATTAAACAATGATCCAATCTAAAATACAGTCTGTTGCCTGGGGGATGATGGTTAGTGGGTTACTCTTCGGGGCGATCGCCTGCCAACCGTCCAATGCTCCCACCACTCAAGGCGAAAATTCCACCGAAAACACCGAGTTACCCGGAGCAGGCGTAACCGTGAGATCCGTCCATAGTAGTCTCTTGGAAGAACGCTTCCAGACGGAAATTGTCAACCAAGCCCTAGAAGAATTGGGATACGAGACGGCAGAAATTGCCGAACTTGAAGTGGCTACTATGGTAGTCGCCATCTCTAATGGAGATTTAGACTATACCACTATCCATTGGGAAAATAACCAAAGTAACTTATATCAAAACAGTGGGGGTGAGGAAAAATTAAGTAAACTTGGGGCGATCGTTCCCAATCTTGTGCAGGGATATCAAATTGATAAAAAAACCGCAGATGAATATCAGATTACTAATTTAGAACAATTACAAGACCCAGAAATCGCTAAACTCTTTGATACTGATGGCGATGGTAAAGCTAATTTAATCGGATGTAACTCCGGTTGGGCTTGTGAATTGACCATCGAGCATCATATCCAGGCGTATGACTTACAAGATACGGTAGAACAGGACGTAGGCCAGTATTCAGCCTTAATTGCTGATGCGATCACTCGTTACAATCAAGGTGAATCCGTGTTGTTCTATATCTGGACTCCATTTTGGCTCGGCAGTGTCTTGGAACCAGGGGAAGATACGATTTGGTTACAAGTGGATCAAACGGATCTGCCGGGAGAACAACAAGCCTTAACGGAAGCAGACACCACAGCCAACGGAAAAAACATTGGTTTTCCTGTCGATCGCATGAGGATTTTAGCCAATAAAGAGTTTGTGGAAGCCAATCCTGCGGCGAAAAAGTTATTTGAAGTGGTGGAAGTTCCCATTGAAGATATTAGCGACCAAAATAATCTGATGCGACAGGGAGAAGATACACCAGAAGATATTAAGCGCCATGCTCAAGAGTGGATTGCTGACAATCAAGAATTATTTGACAGTTGGGTAGAACAAGCCCTAGCTGCTCAGTCTTAAACCCCTTAGTAGGGGTAGGTTTCAAACCCGCCCCTAAATTAGAATAACTATAACTAGGATTCTTGCCCAGCATGGTAGGAACTGCGAACTAAGGGCCCGGAACGGACATGATTAAAGCCCATATTGCGGGCAATTTCCCCTAATTTCTCAAATTCGTCAGGATGCCAATAGCGCTGCACCGGGAGATGATCGAGGGAAGGGCGCATATACTGACCGAGGGTGAGGCGATCGCAATTAATCCCCCGTAAATCCTCCAAAGTCTCCACAATTTCCGCCTCGGTTTCCCCATGGCCCAACATTAACCCGGATTTGGTGGGAATATGCGGATTCACCTCTTTCACCCAGCGCAGCACATCCAAAGAGCGCTCATATTTCGCCCCTCGGCGCACCGGACGCTGTAACCGTCTCACCGTCTCAATATTGTGGTTATAACAAGCCGGATTCGCTTCAGCTACCTGAACCACTAACTCCCGTTGGCCGCGAAAATCTGGGGTTAACACCTCAATTTCCGTACCCGGATTCACTTCGCGCACCCGCTCCATGGTCTTCACAAACCATCCGGCCCCCTGATCGGGCAAATCATCACGAGCAACGGAGGTTAAAACCACATACTTTAAGCCCAACAATTGCACCGACTCAGCAATTTTATCCGGCTCCTCTGGATCGAGGGGCATGGGAGCGTGGCCCTTATCCACCTGACAAAAGGCACAGGCACGGGTACAGGTGGGGCCCATGAGTAAAAAGGTAGCGGTTTTTTGGCTATAACACTCAGCCCGGTTCGGACAGCGCCCCTCCTCACAGATAGTGTGAATCTGCCGTTGCTTGATAATTTTTTGTACCGTGGACAGTTCGCTGGCCTTACCAATAGGGCGACGCAACCAAGGCGGAAGGGTCGCTAAGGGCGATCGCTCCCCCGTCTGGGTAGAAGCCTGTGCAGCAGCAGTAACCGATCCGTGAGACTTGTTAGCATTCATAGTTAACGATAAGTAAGGTTCTCAAACGACTCCAGTGATTAGGGTCAGAATTCTATTATCATTGATCAATAAGGTAGAAGAGAGAGTGATTGCCCTTATGTTCTTCAATCATCATAAGCGTTCACTCACTCCAGGTCTCTTCTGGATTTACCTCGAAATCTGAACACCACCGTTCAATCCACTGCTCAATTCAGGATTACTATTCAATCGTCACCCTCTCAAGGAGTTCATCGTGGGACATAAAATTCTAGTCATTGATGATAGTCGTGTCATCAGAGCGCGAGTTAAGGATATGTTACCTAAAGGTAACTTTGAAGTCGTTGAAGCCAAAGATGGCGAAGAAGGACTCAACTGCATTCGCCAAGAACAGCCCAACTTGATTATGCTCGATTTCCTCTTGCCGAAAGTGAGCGGATTTGAGGTGTTCCAGCAAATTCAGAATGATGGCCAGTTGCGTAAAATTCCGTTGGTCTTGATGTCGGGACGCAAGGAAGAGGTTACGGAAAAAATTAAAGAACCCTTTGAATTTTGGGAATTTATTGAAAAACCCTTTGAACAAAAACAGTTAGTTAACGCGATTAAGTCGGCCATGGCCAAAGCCAAAAAGACTCGGCCGCCATTAGAGGGAGACACCAGTGGGGGACAAACGGCTGGGACTGCTTCAGAGGCTGCACCTGCGGCAGGAGCATCTGGGGCGGAAATTGCTGCCTTGAAAGAGCAGATTGCTAAAATGCAAGCCGAAATTAATGCGCTCAAGAAACAAGTGGCTCAAATTGAACCCTTGAAGCAACAGGTGGTGAAGATTTTCAACTTTGTTAAGCAGAAGGTGAAATAAGGGGATAGAGAATATTACCCATTACCCATTACCCATTACCCATTTAATCGAGGTCTCGGCGACCTTCTAAGGCACGAGCTAGGGTGACTTCATCGGCGTATTCTAGATCGCCTCCCATGGGTAATCCAAAAGCGATTCGAGTCACTCGTGTAAAGGGTTTGAGGAGTTGACCGATATAGAGAGTTGTGGTTTCCCCTTCCACACTAGGACTAATGGCTAGGATCGCTTCTTGAATGTTCTCTTGGCTGACTCGTTGCACCAAGGATTGAACGGTGAGTTGTTCCGGGCCGATGCCATCCATGGGGGAAATGACTCCACCCAGAACATGGTAGAGGCCTCGGTATTCTCTGGTTTTTTCTAGGGCAATCACATCTCGTGAGTCTACCACGACACACAAAATTTGGCGATCGCGATTAAGATTGCTGCAAATGCTACAGATTGGATCGGCGGAAAGGTGATAACACTTTTGACATAAGCCGACTTGTTGTTTGGCATCGAGTAGGGCCTGGGCCAAAGCTTTAATTTCTGCTTCTGGCCGTTTGAGAACATGAAGCGCTAGGCGTTGCGCTGTTTTGGGGCCAACACCAGGTAACCGTTGAAATTGCTCGATCAGACGAGCTAAAGGACTAGGGTAAACCGTTTTCTTGCTCCTGATTAGTACAGATCCTTATCCAGGGTAACAGGGTAGAGCCTGGTTTTGCCTTTTGCCTTTTTCTGAAGAATGGGATACCCTAACACAATGTAGTGTTTGCACAGGAGATCCATTGGGTATGACTGTCCATGATTTACTCACATTAGTTCTACTGCTCAGTCCCGGAATTCTCTTATCTGCTCTGGTAATGTTTACCTTTGCGGCTGGAGGATAGGCGAAAAATTAATAATTGTTCATTGTTAAATGTTAATTTTTCATTGTTAAATCTACATCGCTCCCGCATTTTTTTGAAATAAGACCACAATGGTTTTCAAGATGAGTTTAATGTCATGCAATAAACTCCAATTTTCTTGATATCGCAAATCCATCTGAATGACCGTTTCAAAGTCTCGAATAGACGATCGCCCATTTACCTGCCATTCTCCGGTCATACCGGGTTTCACATCGAGCCGTTGCCACTTAGGAATCTCGTAGCGCTCAATTTCATCGGGGGTAGGGGGACGAGTTCCCACTAGGCTCATTTCCCCCTTTAAGACATTCCAAAACTGAGGCAGTTCATCTAAACTGGTGCGGCGTAAAAATTTACCGACACGGGTAACCCTAGGATCGTTTTTGTTTTTGAAAAAGGCTCCTTCGGCTTCGTTTTTCACTTGATGTTTTAAGGCTTCTGCATTGGCAACCATGGAGCGGAATTTCCAAATTTTAAACCGTTTCCCCATCCAACCACAACGGATTTGACCAAAGAAAATAGGCCCAGGGTCATCAATTTGAATGGCGATCGTAATGGGAAGAAACAGCACTGCTGTAATTCCTAAACCGACCAAGCTACCGACAATATCGAGTAACCGCTTCAGAGGCGATCGCACGGATGGATGGGTTGTCCCAGACACTTCAGTCACCTCTTTTTCTGGTGCTAAGAGGCACTCCGTACCCAAATCAATCGTAAACACCTCTTTGAGTCCGGTTAACTCAAAAGCCATCTTCACTTGCGGATGCAGGCTCCAAATGACCAACTCGATTTCATGGGCTTTAGCCAGTTTCAGGCATCCGACTAAAGCACCAATGCCACTACTATCAATAAAAGTGGTTTGTCCCAAATCTAAAACAATCTGATTGAGATCCGATTGCCGATCGCAGACCTGCTTAAAATAATCCTTAAAAGCGACCGCTTGAGTCACCGTAAAATTTTTCGATAACTGCACCAAACCATACTCCCCAAAGGAAGTCATGGCAAACTCAGGGGGACTTGCTGGATTGTTCATATATACATTCCGGAGAGTTGATCGAAGTCATATGCTGCTAAAACCGAAAAAGCACCCTATGGCGATCTTGAGAAAGTCAACTCAACGGCCCTTTTTCAGAGACCGTTTCACCGTCTCATTGGCGATCGCCATTAACGTAGACCGAGAAATCTTTCGAGGAGAATGAAGAAACCGTACCAGGTCTCCTGGAGACCAAGCAATCGGTACTCCTGCCAACGCCAGATCCTGAGCTAACTCAATTTGGCGATCGTCAGTATGCTCTTTATAGCATTGGGCACGAGGAACCAAAATATAAGGTTTAGTGGTTCGATCCAAAAACTTGAGCATTTGGGGGTCACAGTGGCTAATGATCAGACGAGCCTGATCCCCGAACTGAGTTAACTGGGCCTCTGAAAGATCGACAAAACAGCCTTCAATGTTGGGCCAAACTGTACAATTACCATATTGCACGATGAGTTCTTCCTGGATAAATCCCCGTTTCAGGAGAACTTCCAACCAACTCATCAAACGATTAAAGGGATAGGGTTCCTTGCCCACCGTTGTTACAATCATTCTGTTCCATTGCGATCGCTAGACATTCTATAGATGCATTAATATTCCCATCATCTGAAATTAAAATATCCTGCTTTGAATCTGAGGACAATCCCAAGATCGCCTCCGCGATCGCTGGAAACTTTTACCCGTGCAGGATCTAGCCACAGACTTGAGTTCTGAGTTCATCCGGATAGAATGGGGTCAACTAGAATATAGTATCCTATTCAACTAAATCCAATTGATCGGGATAACTCGCAAACCTCTGTTGATCAAACCCATGAATCAAATTGTTGTTAAACAAATTCAACCCTCCGGCATTTTAGATAGTACCAAAGCTTCTCAGTTCCGAGAGGAAGTGAACACCTTAGTTCAATCAGGTGCTGACTTGATCCTGATTGACCTTAAAGAGGTGACCTTCATTGATAGTTCTGGCTTAGGTGCGCTAGTCGCTGCCTTGAAAACCGTACGCTCTGCTGGTGGAAAACTCTTTATCTGCTCCATTAATGAACAAGTAAGGATGCTCTTTGAACTCACCAGCATGGATCGGGTATTTGAGGTCTACAACAGTCGGGAGGAATTTGAGCAAAGTCTGGCGGCTAAGGAATAGCGATCGCCTCCCGGTTAATGAAACTTAACTTGGAGTAGAGATAAATCATCATCCAAAATGGTATTCGAGTTTAACGTATGAATGCAATGGAGCAAATGATCTAACAACTCAGAAGATAAGTGCTGATGGGCGACTAAAAACTCACTAAATGCCTCAAGTCCCCAGAGAGTACCATCGGTCTGATGAATTTCATAGACCCCATCACTAAATACATAGAGGATACTTTGGGGTAGCACCTTACACTGATAAGATTTATACTCTACTCCGGGAAACATCCCAATGGGAAAACCCGGTGTTTTTAGATGTTGAACCTGCATATCGTCCTTGAGATTAGGAGATAAGAGAATCGCTGGAGGATGGCCCGAACTGGCATAGACCAGAGACTGTTCTTGGCGGTGATAGACTCCATACCAAATGGTAAAGTAGCGATCGCCTTGAGTTTCCATCTGAAACGTATCATTAAGACCCCTTAGCACCTGATGGGGTTGAGAAAAATCAACCCCAGAGAGCGATTGAGAGCGCAATAAATTGAGAACAGAAACCGATAACAGGGCCGACCCAACTCCATGGCCAGCCGCATCCACCACATAAATCACAAGCTGATTTTCATCCAGCCAATAATAATCAAAACAATCCCCTCCCAGTTGGCGAGAAGGAATAAACCTCGAATCAATCGAAACCGACTCTTGCAAAGGGCCAGGAAGAAGAGATTTAACATAATCAGCCGCCTCCATCAACTCTTCTTCCAATCTCTGTTTCGCCGTTTGTAAATCCTGACTGAGCTGGTGCAGTCGCAAACCAGCCCGTACCTTAGCCCGTAACTCATTCACCTCAATGGGCTTCGACAAAAAATCATCCGCCCCATTATCCAGGCCTTGAACCCGGTCTTCCACCCCCTCACGGGCAGTCAGCAACACAAAAAAGGTGGTCGTTAAATCCGGATTGGCCTTAATGCGGCGACACACCTCCAATCCATCCATACGAGGCATCATCCAATCGCATAAAATCAATCCAGGGCGCAAACTCTGGGCTTGTTCTAAACCCTCTTCACCATTGGTGGCCACGGTTACATCATACCCTTGGTTCTTAAGAGCTTTGGTTAACACTAACCGAAACAGAGGGTCATCCTCTATAATCAAAACCTTGTACATGATTAAAATGTCATCAGACTAGGAGCTGGAAAATCTGACAAAAGCGAGATCACTTTGATAGCCTATTTGATAGCTTATAAGCAGAAGCACCAGAGAAACAATTCAGTAAGAGGCGTGACCTCAAATCTACCGTCCGTTTCCATCTTACTGATTCCGAACCGACGTAAGGGTGATTCCATCATAAACGTTGAGTTCATTTTTAAATGGTTCTTCACCTGTGCTGATTGCCTGATTAAGGGTTACGCCATTGAAATTGCCCCATAGAGCTGATCTGCAAGTTCATTCTGATGGCCAGGCTTTAGCCCGTGCCTTAGCCTGGTTTGAACATCTTAATCACCCCTCTCTTGCTATTCCTGAAGCCACCTGGCTCCAGTGCAAAACTGCATTTTATGAAGGATTGACCAATGCTGTACGCCATGCCCATCGTCATTTGCCTGAAGATACCCCCATTGATATTGAAGTAATCTTAGCGGCTGATTCGGTCACCATATCGATTTGGGATTATGGTGAAGGCTTTGATGTTGAACAATGGCTGAGAAGTCAACCCCCTCCAAGAGATGATGCAGAAAATGGGCGGGGTTGGTTTATGATGTCCAAAATTGCCGATTTCCTCAGTTATACCGCTACGGAGGATGAGCGCCATTGTTTGAAGCTGATCAAGCACTATTAAATTAGGATTCAATGGAGGCTGGAGGTTACTCCCCAAAACACCAGATGAACAGGGAGACCATGATACTTAAGAAGAGCCAAGGGGGAAGAGAGAGGCTTTTCAACAGACGAATGAGGTCGAGCGCCAGGAGTTCACTGCCCAGATATCCGGCAATTAGGGCCAAGATTAAAATCAAGATTGGCATAGATTGGGTCTTAGTTGAGGAAAAGATGACTAAATTTCACCTTAACTTAACTCGAATCCCTTGGGTAAACTGGCCGCGAAACGCTAAGATCTAGATTGATCTGTTTGATGAAGCTTTGGATACTTTCAATCGTGCTAAGTAATATTGTTGCCGACTTCCGTATCATCTTCGATCGCGACCCTGCTGCCCGGAATTGGCTGGAAGTCTTGTTTTGCTACCCTGGACTCCAAGCGCTGCTCTTTTATCGCGTGGCTCATTGGCTCCAGGTCTTGGGACTTCCCTTTGTTCCCCGGCTGATTTCCCATCTGGCTCGTTGGTTTACGGGGATTGAAATTCACCCCGGAGCAACCATTGGTACAGGAGTCTTTATTGATCATGGTATGGGGGTGGTCATTGGTGAGACGGCGATCGTCGGAGACTACAGCCTCATTTATCAAGGGGTAACTCTGGGCGGAACCGGTAAGGAAAGTGGTAAACGCCATCCTACCCTGGGGGAAAATGTGGTTGTGGGTGCGGGAGCTAAGGTTCTCGGCAATCTGTTAATTGGAAATAATGTCCGCATTGGTGCGGGATCGGTGGTGTTGCGGGATGTGCCTTCGGATTGTACGGTGGTGGGCATTCCGGGACGGATTGTTTATCGTTCTGGGGTTCGAGTCGATCCCCTAGAACACGGACGACTACCGGATGCGGAGGCGGATATGATTCGCACTTTGGTTGACCGGATTGAACAACTTGAAGAACAGGTGCGTGTGCTTCAAGGGAGCAATGGGGTGAGTCTGGAGAGTCAATCTGTCAGTAGTGTCAGTTGGAGTTCCTGGGATCAGTCGGCTATGCAGGGGGAAGTCCTGGAAGTCCAATCCTATGGCTCTAAGCACAGCAGTTGTGCCCTGAAGGATCGAGCGATTGAAGAGTTTTTAGATGGATCGGGGATTTGAGTTAACAGTAAGAGATTAGGGGCTATGGGCGATCGCCTTTAAGAAGGGTTAAGGATTAAGCGATCGCCCGCACTTGCACTCTTTTTGACCGCAACAATAAATTTTCAGTATTTTCACTAACACAAGTAGCTTGGGCTGAAACCCTGAATTGCTGCCGTGTGAGACTAAAATACCAACAAATTAGGGAATAGGGAATAGGGAATAGGGAATAGGGAATAGGGAATAGGGTTGTGGTACATGGCTTTGAGCCTTTAAGACTGTACACCATAACAGCGCCAAGCGCTGTATCGATTAATAAAAAGGTTTAATCTTCTCTTGACATTTAGCCACGGGTAAACGGTACTCCATGGCAAACGTCAACATTTGATAAGCCTCCCAATGGTCTTTAATTAAGGTTTTTGCTTGCAGTTTAGCCCATTCTTGTTTAGGGTTAAAATCACTCTCTACAGGGGAATAGAGCTTGAGGAGGGTATTAAGATTTTGTCGATCGTCGGCTCCCCCTTGAGTATCCCCATAAACTAACTCTTCGGCAGCAACCCCTGCCATCCACAGGATGCAATAGCGGTCGATCCATTGCTGGGTGAGGCTGGGGGATTTGAGTTTGTCAATCATTGCCTCTTCATCGAAACTGACTCCTGCTTGTCCCCGTTGTCCGGCTTTGAGGGCTTCCCAGGGGTTGAGGGTGTAGCCGGTGATGGGAATATCCAGGAGAGTGGCGACCATAAAATGGCCCGCTTCGTGGTGTAGGAGGCGATCGCGGTATTCAGCAGAAAGACTAGAAATTAAGCCTAATGCTAAGTTACTGCCTTGACCTTGCCATTGCAGGCTATCGATCGCCATAAATGTCAAAATTCCAAAGGCTGTAACTGCCGGAATTGCTGGATTTAAGTGGATCATGGGGCCCAACAGACTAGAGAGAGTCAGGGTAAAAACGGCGATCGCGATTAAATTTAAGCTCAGTTGGTTCATGGTGCTGATAATTCTTCATTCTCCGACTGCTCTTGCGCCTTATAAAACGTCTCCAAACTATGGCGATCGCCCACAAAACGCCAGTGCCAGGGTTCATAATTAATCCCTTGGGGGTTATTCCGAGGAAAGGATAACTCAAAACTATAATAAGCGGCATTCTCTTCCAACCACTTAAAAGCGGCCGTATTCTCAAACTCTGGAGACAGATCCACTGCGGGGACATAGCCATCGCCAATATCCACCGCATAGCCCGTATGATGCTCGCTATAACCGGGAGGGGCGCTGACTTCTGCCCGTTTAGCAGCCCCTTGTCCCCGTTGAGCTTTAATATCAAAAAATAAGTATTCTTGATCTTGCATAGTGCGAAAGGCAGATAGGGGAACCAAAACCACTCCATCCCGTTGGGCTGCGTTCACCATCTGTCGGAATTTAATCGCTGCCATTCTCCGTAATCGTAACCTGCCATCAGCCGTAATGGCCATTAAATCCTCTACTGGTGCTTCTTCATAAGCAAAATGACCCAGTAAGTCCCCAGCCTCATCCGTTTCTGAGTTTTCTGCCTCTTGCACTGCATCCTCACCCAACTCGTTTGTTTCTGCGGTTGGGGATGGGGAAACGGTGGATTCTGAGGCAGAATTTGGCGCGAGGAGATTCGTTCTGAAGAGCAGGATACCCGTCATGAGGGCGATCGCCAGTACCCCTACGCTGATCCATACTCCCCTCTGAGAACCTGATGATGACGACTCCTGTACCGGTTGCACCGGTGCAGGAGTATCCCGTAAGGCTTCAGGGATATCATCTGTAATCACGTCTTCCTCCTGAGAGGGGGAAATTTTGGATAGATTTTCAGTCATCGGCGACTTAACTCCAACAGGGGATCACTATTGTTAACCTTACCAAAGATTCTGGGTTTCGATCCGATTCAGGATAAGTAAGGCACAAGATTACACGGAGTGAATCGGGAGGTGAATCGGGAAAACTTGAGGGATTGCAATTTCTATCCAGAGATCTAAATCACTTAAAAGCAGCGATATCAATCACGGCCAAAGCCAATGATATCGTTGATAGTTAAGGTTATCAGGAATCGTGTATGGACTCATTATGTTACTCAAACACCAAATCTTACCGGGAGCGGTCTCCGAAATTCTAGTTTCTGCACGAGAAACTGGGGTCTTAACTTTGGCCGATCGCTATGGTCTAATGGCTGCTACTTTAGATGAACACTTAACTCAAGAAGATGAGCGATCCATGAATCGATTACTCAGAGCAGTGATCAAAGGAAAAATTAAGATCGCTGATGAAATCTCCGTGGTTTATCACCCTCCTTGTCCTGCCCTGTTTCATCGCACGAGTTCTGGTTATGCTTCTCCCAAATCTTCTGTAGCTTGAGAACGGATTTCGGTTGCTTTTTCTGCTGCTAGTTTGGGTTGAATATAGAGGTTTTCTAACAGGGTTGCTGCACCGGCAACCCATGGGGGCACAATTAAGGCTCCGATAATCCCTAGAACTTGGGTTCCTCCGAGAACGGCTAAGAGTTGATAAAGGGGATGAACGCCAACGGATGAACCTACGAGGAAGGGATCGAGGATATAGGTTTCGATATTTTGAATGACGACAAAAAAGAGTAACACCCATAGGAAAGTCCAGCCCCCGGAGGCGATCGCCACCACGAGAGCGGGAATAGCTCCTAAAACCGGGCCGATAAACGGGATCAGGTTGGTGACTCCGGCGATCGCCCCTAAACCCAGGGAAAACTCCCGTAATCCTAGGATACCTAAGCCTACCGTGGTGACAATTCCCAGGATAAAAGAGACAATCAACCGTCCGCGAATATAACTCCCCATGCGGTAGCCAATGGTGGGCACTTGGGCGGCGATTTTGCTATCCCAAGGTTCAGGGAGTAGGCGCACCAAACTGTTAATTAAGGTTTGGCTATCAGCGACCATATAACCGGAGATAAACAGGGATAAAATCAGGCTAAAGACTCCCCCAATAATCCCTCGTGTAATGCTATAGGATCTCAGCACTAATTGTTGACTAGAGCGGATCAGCCAACTGGTAATTTGTTGTAGATCGACGAGGTTAAAGAGTTCTGGGGGAGTATTCGTCCAGTTGTCGAGTAAATTTTCTGCTAATTGAATTAAAATTTCGGCATAGGAAGGCAGTTTTTGGATCAGGCGCTCGATTTGTTGAAACACAGTTGGGCCGATTAATAAGCCCAGACCGGTTAATCCAGAAAGTAGGGTTAGATAGACTAAAATCACCCCTAACCATCGAGGAATACGCAGGCGTTCGGCCCCATCCACTAAGGGAGAAATGGAAGCGGCTAGAACAATAGAAATCATTAACAACAGTACGAGTCCCCGTAATTGCCACAAGAGGACAATGAGCAGCACCGAGAGTAAGGTTAAGAGGAACGTGGATAGGGAAAAAGTAATCCGTTGTTCGCGCATAAAAGGGAATGGGGAATGGGGAATGGGGAATAGGGAATGGGGAAAACCCAGTTTTCTCTATTCAGGAAGTTAATTGCGATGCCATTGGGTGAGACCACCGGGTTGATCGATGAGGGTAATGCCTTGGTTTTGTAAGTCGTCGCGAATGCGATCGCCTTCGGCAAAGTTTTTGGCTTTGCGAGCAGCTTGCCGAGCGGCGATCGCCTCTTCAATCTCCTCATTGCTCAGTTGCGATCCTTGGGAATCCGTTGCTGTCTCGGTTTCCACTTCTAACCCCAACACTTGAGACAGGGTAACCAAGGTTTGCCATTGTTCATATAACTGGTTAGGATCTGCATCCGTTTTACCCTCATGAATCAAGCGATTCTGTTCTCGGTTTAACCCTTTGGCTAATTCAAATAATACGGCTAATCCGCCTGATGTATTCAGGTCATCATCCATGGCACTATTGAAATTCGCCACACTTTCCGGGTTGAGATCCTCCGATTTCACCTGCAAGTCCCATCCCCAGGTCGATCCCTGCTTGTAGCCAAAGGATAACCCCTCTTTGAGGGTATTCCAAGATCGTTGGGCGGAGGCGATCGCCTCTGGAGTAAAATCGATCGGTTTACGATATTGGGCCTGAAGCACAAACAACCGGAGCGCCATCGGTTCCGGCCCCCCTTCCGAGTCCAACAAATCCCGAATCGTCGTAAAATTGCCCAAAGACTTGGACATTTTTTCCCCATTCACCGTCACAAAGCCATTATGTAACCAATACCGGGCCAACGGTTGACCCGTCACCGCTTCCGATTGCGCTACCTCATTCTCATGGTGGGGAAACACCAGATCCGCGCCCCCACAGTGAATATCAATCGTCTCTCCTAAACAGTCGCGCACCATGGCCGAGCATTCAATATGCCATCCGGGGCGACCTTTTCCCCAAGGAGACTCCCAACTCGGTTCATCCGGTTTAGCTCCCTTCCACAGAGCAAAATCAAAGGGATCTTTTTTCTTCGCCTCTTCTCCACTCTCTACCACTCTCCCCGATGCTCCCGCTTGCATCTCCTCCAACTTGCGCCCGGAAAGCTTGCCATAGTCCTGAAACTGACGCACTTGGTAATAGACATCGCCCCCAGAAGCATAGGCATAGCCCTTAGTTTCCAACTCATGGATCAGCCGTAAAATCCCGTTTAGGGTATGGGTTGCCCTGGGATATTCATCCGCTTCCAGGACATTTAACCGCGCCATATCTTCAAAGTAGGTTTGGGTATATTTTTCGGCTACAACTTCCATGGTTGAGCCGGTTTCCCTAGCTCGTTTGAGAATCTTATCGTCAATATCGGTAAAATTCTGCACATATTTTACCTGATAGCCCTGCCATTGCAGATAGCGCCGCAGGGTATCCCAAGCAATATAAGACCGCGCATGGCCCAGATGACAGTAGTCATAAACGGTGACTCCACAACAGTAAATCCGCACTTTCCCCGGTTCCAGGGACTCGAAGGGTTGTTTACTGCGGGTGAGGGTATTGGTCAACGTTAGGGTCATGGGGCAGCACACTTTCCAATGGGTCAGCCCTCATCATACCAAATTGAGTAATGAGTAATGGGTAATAATTTAAACTATTTTTCCTGAAAGTCTCCTGTTTCAAGGCTTTGCAAAAAATCTTTCGCTGTCATGATACTGATTCCCTGATAGGTTTCTAAAACTAGTAAATCGCGATCGCCTGTAATCATCACATCGGCTTGAGCGGCGATCGCTGTAGCCACAACAATATTATCGTCTGGATCTCTAAGATTAGGTACAGTGATTTCATCGATAGGGTATACAATTACTGATTCTCGAATTAAGTTCATCACACTAGATACCGTCAAATCTAATGCTTGTAATTTGGGTTGAAGTTTGCTTTTACTAAATGTTCTTTCTAATTCATTCAATAATTCTTGTGACATAGAGATGGTAATGCTCTGAGTTTCGCCCAGCAAGAGAATGCGATCGGGAATCCCACCCCAAATAATAGCTGAAACCCAAATATTTGTATCAAAAACAACTTTCATTGTTTTTGTTCCCGGCGGACTTCCCGTACAATTTCGCAGATCTGTTCATTGGTTAGTGGATTAGGATCGTCACCTAATCTTTTCCTCCTTTGCCTTAATTCATCCCAGTCCAATTGGGGGACTTTCTTAAAAATAATCGAATCTTCTGTTGTCAATACCGAGTATTGTTCGCCGTTAGCAAATTTTTCTCGAATCTCTGGAGGGAGTTCTAAGTTGCCTTCTGGGGTGAGAGCGATCGTAATTGTGTTTTCCATCTTGGCTTGAGTTCTAGGTTTTCCAGTACCAATCATAGCAGGTTTGACTTTGGTACTTGCTGTACAAGTCTGAAACTCAGACTGGATAAGGGTTGTCAGCTTTTTGTGGCGAAAAAAGTGCCAGGCGATCGCAGAGAAAACAATCAAGGGATCGTTGGTAGAATTGTTTGAACATAGGGATAGTTGAGTATTTTCCGATCGATGGTCACAATAGAAGCATCAGATAATCGGGCTGTGGCAACAATGATTCTATCTGCTGGATCTTTGTGAAAATCACCAGGTAAGGTTTGAGCCTCAATTGCTATAGCTGGTGTAATTGATATCAGCATTACGCCTTCTTGCCCTAGGGCGATCTCGAACCATTGAGCGATCGGTATAGGCAGAATAATTCGGCCCGCACTGACTAATCTAGCTATCTCAATTAAACTGATTGTACAAACGCCTAATCCATTACTTCTTTCCTGTTCAATACATTCACGGTGATAGGAATTTAATTGAGGATCATTTTGTATCCACCAAACTAAAATATGAGTGTCCAAAATAATCATAAAATGCCTTGATCTTCATTTTCCATATTCCAGTCTTCTGAGGGGATGGCAGGTTCTTCTGGATCGGCATAGTAGGCATAGGGTTGTTCTGGAATTAAGGGTAAGTGATTGTTCTGAATAGAAGATGAAGATATGGGGTTCTTTTTGAAAATAATTGAATCTTCTGTTGTCAATACCGAGTATTGTTCGCCGTTAGCAAATTTTTCTCGAATTTCTGGAGGGAGTTCTAAGTTACCTTCTGGGGTGAGAGCGATCGTAATTGTGTTTTCCATCTTGGCTTAATTTTTAGGTTTTCTAATTCTATCCTATCCGTATTGAGCTGGCCTGTCAATATTGTAACGTATCAATTGTATCTTGTTTTCTCCTTGACCGATCGCCCGGATCGACTGGATGGGTCAGGCGATCGCCCAATTGTCTGTTTATGGGTAATAATAGGAGAATTGAGAATCGTTTTCACAGTAGCATTATGACCTCAGCAGTAACCTCCAAACCCTCTGAACAACAAGACACCGCTTCACCTCCTCTACCAGTAACCATCATCACGGGGTTCCTCGGAAGCGGGAAAACTACCCTGCTCAATCACATTCTCAGTAACCAACAGGGAATAAAAACAGCCGTTCTGGTGAATGAGTTTGGCGAAATAGGAATTGATAATGAACTGATTATTTCCACCGATGAAGATATGGTGGAATTGAGTAATGGTTGTATTTGCTGCACGATTAATAATGAATTGGCTGATGCAGTCTATCGCGTCCTAGAGCGTCAGCAACATCTCGATTATTTGGTGGTGGAAACTACAGGAATTGCTGACCCCCTTCCCGTAGCGCTAACCTTTTTGGGTACGGAATTGCGCGATCTCACCCGTCTCGATTCCATTGTTACCCTGGTGGACTCAGAAAATTTTAGCTTAGATTTGTTTAATTCGGAAGCGGCCTATAGTCAGATTGCCTATGGGGATATTATCCTTTTGAATAAAACCGATCTGGTTGATGAAGCGGATGTAGATAGTTTGGAGGTGAGAATCCGCGATATTAAGGCGGATGCTCGGATTTTAAGGACGGTGAAAAGTCAGGTTTCTTTACCGTTAATTTTGAGTGTGGGTTTGTTTGAGTCGGATAAATACTTTGAGCAAGAGGATGATCATAGCCACGATCGCGATCATGATCATGACCATCATCACCACCACGATCATGACCATGAACATCACCACCATCACGATCATGATCATGACCATCACCACCATCACGATCATGACCATCACCACCATCATCATTCTAACCATTTGGAAAATGATGGATTTATGTCGATTTCATTTCAGAGCGATCGCCCCTTCTCGATTAAGAAGTTTCAAAAGTTTCTCGATCATAACTTACCGCCGAATATCTTCCGCGCTAAGGGAATACTCTGGTTTGATGAAAGCCCCATGTGCCATATCTTTCACCTGAGTGGTAAACGGTTTACCCTTGACGATCAAGAATGGAAAGGGGAACCGAAAAACCAGCTTGTGTTAATTGGTCAAGATTTGGATCAAGAAACTCTACTTTCCCAGTTGAATAATTGCCTAACCCTACCTTCTACCCATCGGGGTAGAGGCTTTGGAGGGTAATCTAGTCCTTTAGGGTGCGTGATTAATGCACCCTAGTGCCGTGACACAGCTAAAAATGTGCATTAGCGTAGGGTGGGTTAGGCGGCTAAAACCTAGACTCTGACAGCAATCTATCAATCCGCCGTAACCCACCATTTTAGGGTTGTCACGGCAGTAGTAAGGAATAAGCGAGCAAGATGCTCGCACTCCTAAAGTGAGCTTTAAGCACTTTTGAGGATGGAGTAGAGTGGGGTTAGGGATTTCCAGAAGTTGAGAATCTGCCGTTTGACGGGTTGGGGATGGGTATGGTGGAAAAAGTAGCGTCCATGGGGACATTCCCAAAGGCGATCGCCCTCTTTTAACCAAGGTTTCCATCCCTCAAATAAGCTCGGATCGACGACTAGATCTTGGTTTCCTCGACTGACGAAGAGGGGAGGATCGAGTTCACTGGGGAGAATTTGAGCGCGTCTATAGAGGGAATGGGGAGAGAGGGAGGTTTTTAAGTCCTTTTCTAAGATGCTGACTAATTCGGCAATGACGGGGGGAGAATGAACCCCAAAGAGATTGTAGGCACTTTGGGTTAAGATGCGATCGCGGGAACAGGGCAGTAAGCCCAATTGTACATAGTAATGGGCTTGCCAATCGATCGCCGGATATACCCCCACAGAAAGCAAGGAGAGCGATCGCACGCTTTGCGGATAGCGACGAGCATACAATAGAGCTAACAAGCCTCCCGTACCATGACCAAGTAGGTGTAAGGGGCGATCGTACTGCTGAATATGATGATGAAGCAATCTCAACCCCTGATTTAAGCAAGTTCCCTCATCTTCTGTTTGCTCATACTGCCATTCTGCCAGGGGGACATGGGCAGATAATAGCCTCAGCAGGGGACGATGGAAGCGGCGAAAACTGGGATTGACATTAATCCACAAAACATCAGGTAATTGAGTCATGAATAATTCCTAGAAAAAAATAACGAAAAATAAAGGTAAGCTTAAACATAATGTGGGGATTAAACTTACCCGATCGAACACATACGGTGAATTTTAACCGTTCTATATTTTAGAGACCAAACTCTTTCTGAACTTGCGCGACCCAAGTCTGAATTCGTTCTGCACTCAACTCTGGTTGATTATCTTCATCAAGAGCCAATCCTACAAATTTGCCATTCCGCACAGCTTGAGATTCATTAAACTCATAGCCATCAGTCGGCCAATAGCCCACTGTTTGCCCCCCTAAACCAGCAATTTTCTCTTCTAAAATGCCGATCGCATCTTGAAAGTTATCACTATAGCCAATTTGATCGCCTGTACCAAAATAAGCCACTTTTTTCCCGCTAAACTCAATAGCATCGAGGTCATCATAAAACCCCTCCCAATCACTGGCGAGTTCGCCAATGTTCCAAGTCGGACAACCAATAATCAAATATTGATAGCCCTCAAAATCACTTGCACTAGCATCAGCCATATCATGTAGGGCGACCACAGAAGTACCGCCAAATTCCTTTTGAATGGCTTCTGCTGCTTCTTCGGTCTTGCCGGTTTGCGTTGCGAAAAATAGTCCAATGTTTGCCATTTTTACCTTATCCTTTCACGATCAATGAATACAAAAAGAGGGATTTCAGTCTTGACTTTTCCTAGAAACCCCTCACTAAAAGAGGAGAGAATTAAAACAACTGACTGACCCAAAAGAGTCGGATTATCCTTCCACGGCGTTGAGGGCTTGTTCTACGCGGCGGAAATCAAATCCCATTGCCCGTAGAGCGTGCCACAGATGGCCTTGCAGGAAGAAGAAGGCGAGGAAGAAATGGGCATTTGCTAACCAACACCGGGAGCTATAAGTGCCTCCAGGTAAATCGACGGTATCGGCAAAATAAGGAACAATTCCCAATTTCACTTCTAAAACGGGGCCATAAAACTCGACGGGATAGGCTAGGGTGTTGACTGCACAGAAGTAAGCGGCAACAAAACCCGCCAGAGCAATGCCACCCAAGGAGTAGGAGAGGATGGCTTCACCGGAAAAGGTGAGGACTTTCTTGGCCCAGTTCATGGGAGGGACAAGAATGTGCCAAATCCCACCACCGATGAGTAAGATGCCCACATAGATATGACCGCCCACTAAATCTTCTAAGCTGCTAATGCTGGCAAAGTGGGTTTGATACCCATAGATGATTAAGGGGTCAAGGGTGGGGTTGCTAATGATGCGGACGATTTCCGTGGTGCTATCGTAAAGCCCTCCCCAGTACATGGCTTTGCCCACGAGCAAGAAGGCTCCCATGCCGAGAAATAAGAGATGATGTCCTAGGATGATGCCCAATTGTTTGGGGTTTTCCCAATCAAAATGAAAATTCTTCGCAAAACCTTGAGCGGTTTTGAGGTCTTCTGGTGCTTTGAAGGTGTGGAATAAGGCTCCAGCTCCTAGCACGGCAGAAGAAATGAGGTGAATGGCTCCAATGACGAAGTAGGGATAAGTGTCGGTGACTTGCCCCCCTTCACCAACTCCCCAGCCTAGGGTGGCTAGGTGGGGAAGAAGGATGAGTCCTTGTTCGCCCATGGATTGATTGGGATCGAATCCCGACATTTCAAATAGGGTAAAGGCTCCTGCCCAGAATGCGATAAGGGCTGCTTGCCCTGCATGGGCGGCGATAAATAGCCCGGAAAGGTTGGCAAATCTTGCATTGCCTGCCCACCAGTCATAGGTGACTTTGGGGTTGTCGTAGGTTTGCATAGGATCGTTAACTGAGTCAGAGCGCGTTAGCTGTTGAGAATTTCTCTCAACAGTTACCCATTCAAACTCAGTTCAGAATAATTGTCAATTGCAGAGGTGTAAAGTTTTGTAAAGATATGGGTGGTGGGGAGTGATAAGAAGAAAATCTCTTGATTTTACTGGCTTTCAGGGATCGCTGGTGAGAGTGTTGAGGCTCTCTTGTGTAGGGAATTGAGATGACTATTTAGAATTAGTATCAATAAGATTGAAAACCTTGAGATGTGCTAAATTAGAGCAATAAGCGCGATCGCCCCCTTAACGCATCTTCCCTAGCCCTATGCGTGTCCTAATTCAACGAGTCACTGCATCTTCCGTTTCCGTGGATGGCCAGATTATCGGTAAAATTGGCCGGGGATTAAACTTGCTCGTGGGCATTACGGACACAGACACGGAGAAAGACCTAGAATGGATGGCAAAAAAATGTCTTGAATTGCGGCTCTTTCCCGATCCAGAACGGAGCGATCGCCGTTGGCAAAAATCCGTACAAGAGATCGAGGGTGAACTGTTGGTGGTGAGTCAATTTACCTTGTATGGAAATTGTCGTAAAGGTCGTCGTCCCTCTTTCGATCGCTCTGCTGCTCCGGAACCGGCGAAAGCTCTTTATGAGAAGTTTGTCAGCCTGCTCAAGCAGAGCGGTTTAAGGGTAGAAACAGGGGAATTTGGGGCGATGATGGAGGTTAAAATTGATAATGATGGCCCCGTGACCTTGCTTTTAGAGTAGGGCTGAATTGGATTAATATCCCATGAAAGGATTTACTAAAAGCTAGGGAACACTAGGGCTAGTGAATGCCCAATGATGAGGAAATGAAGATGAAATTTGCCTATTTGAAACCCTGGTTAATTCTGTCGAGTATCCTGTTTTTAGTGTTTGTGTTGCTCGGCGATCGCTTTCTGCCGGAACCTTTAGGCCCTGCAAGCGAACAAACTCGCGTGACGCTGAATAAATTTTTGGTGGGCTTAATTCCCCAATGGGAGCGGAAAACCAACCCCTATGAACGCACCGAAGAGGCCCTTGAACAAGAGCAAAGTGGGGGTCAAACACAAGAATAACAATAAACTTGAATCGGCGATCGCATCTCGAATTAGCTCCCTATACTAAAACTATAGATTTTCTGGGTTTCCAGATTCTCAAACAGGGACGAGGGGGCTAGTTTTTGGGGATCGCAGGGTTGTCTTTGTAGCTTCAGTTGCAGACCATCAAGGGGGTCTGATCCATCGCTGACGAGAAATTCCAAGCGCTGAACCGGTGACCAATCTATGAGCAAATCTAACCAGGAGGCGATCGCCTGGGAATAGGGATGTTCGCGATCGTGATACCATTCCATGGGATCGCTATAGGGTTGATCGAAGCCTAAATGAACGATTAAGGACGGATGGGTAAACAGGGCGATCGCCACTGGCCGCGTTTCTTCCTGCAACAGTAAATTTTCCCGATCGGCCCAATAGCGCAGTTTTTCTAACCATTCATACCGTTGAGTTACCGAAGGATTGGGATCTTTCCACTCTAGAGCAACGGTGACTAAATAGGTTTGCAACAACCAATGACCCAATTTTTGCGCCTTCGTAGCTAAATAGGCCGAATTATAATCCGTGGCTTCAATTAATAGAGGCACGCGATCGACCATCTCTAAACCATAGCCTTTTAATCCAGCAATTTTGCGCGGATTATTGGTAATCAAACGGAATTTTTTCACCCCTAAATCATTCAAAATTTGCGCCCCGACTCCATAGTTGCGTAAATCGGCCGGAAAGCCTAATTTTTCATTCGCTTCTACCGTATCTAAACCCTGATCTTGGAGCATATAGGCTTTGAGTTTATTTACCAAACCAATGCCTCGCCCTTCTTGACGCAAATAGACCACCACACCCGCTCCCGAATGATCGATCATTTTCAAGGCCGTTTGTAGTTGCATCCGACAATCACAGCGCAGGGAGCCTAATGCATCTCCGGTTAAACATTCTGAATGCATCCGCACGGTGACCACTTGCTGGGCAAATTCACTCGGATCGCCTTTGACTATGGCAATATGTTCAGAATTATCTAAAGTATTGCGATAGGCGTAGATCTTAAACTGTCCAAATTGGGTAGGCAGACTCGCTAATGCTTCTTGTTTAACAAACCGTTCATGTTGCAAACGATAGGCAATCAGATCGGCAATACTAATAATTTTCAGTTCATGATATTGGGCATAGCGGATCAGTTGCGGCAGTCGGGCCATGGAGCCATCGGGGTTTTGAATTTCGCAGATAATTCCGGCGGGATAGAGACCCGCTAACCGGGCTAAATCCACACTAGCTTCCGTATGACCAGCGCGTTTTAAGACTCCCCCTTCCCGCGATCGCAGGGGAAAAATATGGCCCGGTCTGCGTAAGTCGTAGGGACGAGTTTGGGGGTTCAGGGCTACTTGAATGGTGCGGGCCCGGTCTTCGGCAGAAATTCCGGTACTCACCCCCAGTTCTGGGGAAGCATCGATACTGACAGTAAAAGCAGTCTGATTTTTATCCGTGTTGTGGGTGACCATGAGGGGGAGGTCAAGTTGATCGAGGCGATCGCCCATCATTGCCAAACAGATTAAACCCCGCGCATAAACCGCCATAAAGTTAATCATATCCGGGGTCGCGAACTGGGCAGCCCCAACGAGATCGCCTTCATTTTCCCGATTTTCATCATCAACCACGACCACCATCCGACCGAGTTTGAGGTCGGCGATCGCGCTTTCGATAGAGTCAAACTGAAAGGAAGGAGAAGAAGTCACAGTGAGAAGGTGTAGCAGATCGAGAGTGTGGTTGTTATTGTACCGCGAATGGGGAGAGGGGTAGACAAGGAGAAATTCCAGATGGGGGAAAGTTCCTCTGTATTTCGCTACGGTGCGATCGCTCGTGGATAATACTCTTGGATAGCATTTGCAGCATTAGGCTATGATGTACAACGTGCTGAAAAGCTTAGTGCTGCTGCACAAGAGGTCATTGCCCAGTTGCGCCAAGGGCTTGCTACTGCTAACAGATGCCCTACCGTCTAAAGAAACCTTCCAAACCTAATTATGCAGATCGCTGAACATCGGCATCAAGTCCCATCTCACAACATCATCTTAAATAATATCAGTTGGCAACAATTTCAAAAGTTACTTCTGGAATTAGGAGAAAACAAGGGGGCCAAACTTGCTTACGATAATACCATTTCTCTATGATGATGCGTTTAATAGTCCTTGCCGTAGGGTGTGTTAGCGAAGCGTAACGCACCTAAAATCTACGAACTAAAATAGGGCAATAGGTTTTCTGGAGTGCGTATCCGCTTCGCGGACATGAAAGCGTAGCGTGTCCGTTCATCTCCGCGAAGCGGAAAGGACAAACGTCTCCCTCGCTAGTAAGGAATAAGCGAGCGAGACGCTCCCATTCCTAAAGCATCAAATGAGCTGAAACAATCCAGTAGGAATGAAAAATTTTTCGCCCCGACATCATGGTATAATCAACCCTGCTTCGGTTCTGATGGGGAGCAGCCATCAGAGGTAACGGGGAAAGTTTGGTGCAAATCCAACGCTGTCCCGCAACTGTAAGGAGATGGAGTCCCAATCATCTCTAAGTCAGGATGCCCGCCAAAGTAAGTCTATTTAATCACCATTCTGCGAGGTACAGAATCATGTCGCAAGTTTATTCCTTTGGGTTGCTTTTCTCTTCTATCCCTTTTCTCTCCAGATCTTGACCCCCCCCAACCTCCCTTAAAAAAGGGGGGAGTAAGGGAAGTCCCCCTTAAAAAGGGGGATTTAGGGGGATCTTCATCACGGCAAAAAGTACCCATCTTACACGAACTCAATACTAGAGTTCCCCTGCAAAAATTATTGTTGTTTGTCTGAATTTATGAACCATCGCAAGCTCTTGTTTCGGCTGATGGCCAGTTTTCTAGCCTTCAGTTTTACCCTACTTTTAGCCTTCTTCCCCGCACCTGCCCAAGCGATGCATATTATGGAAGGATTTCTGCCCTTACCTTGGGTTATTTTTTGGTGGGTTGTGTTTCTGCCCTTCTTTGGTTTGGGACTCTTTCGTATTAACCAAACGGTGCAAAAATATCCCGAACTTAAACTCCTACTCGCTCTATCGGGAGCCTTTGCCTTTGTCCTTTCAGCCCTGAAAATTCCCTCAGTTACCGGTAGTTCCTCCCATCCCACCGGAACCGGTTTAGGGGCCGTACTATTTGGCCCCTCCACCATGACGGTTTTAGGATCTCTGGTTCTCTTATTTCAAGCCTTACTCTTAGCCCATGGTGGTCTCACCACATTGGGCGCAAATGCCGTTTCTATGGCAGTGGTTGGCCCCTTTGTGGCCTTTGGTATTTATCGCTTGGTCATGGGGCTGAGTCAACGGCAAACTCTGGCTGTTTTTCTGGCTGCGGCTTTAGGAAACTTAGCCACTTATGTGGTCACTTCTCTACAACTTGCCTTAGCTTTTCCCGTGGAAAATGGAGGCATTTGGGTCGCTTTTCTCAAGTTTGCCGGTATTTTTGCCGTCACTCAAATTCCCCTGGCCATTATTGAGGGACTGTTAACGGTGATGGTCTGGAATGGCTTAATGTCCTACTCTCAACCAGAATTAAAACTCTTGAAATTAATGGAATCAGAAACGGTATGAAAACACAACAGCATCAATGGCCTAATGGTCTGTTATTGTTAGCCGTCATTGGCTTAACCATTTTGCCTCTAATGATAGTTAAGGATAGTGAATTTGGTGGAGCCGATGGCCAAGCAGAGGAAGCCATTACCGAAGTTAATCCTCAGTATGAACCCTGGTTTGAACCGATTTTAGAACCGCCAGGGGGTGAAACCGAGAGTTTATTATTCGCCCTGCAAGCAGCTTTCGGCGCGGGAATTATCGGATACGGAATCGGATGGTATCGGGGACGTTCTGAGCCGAATCCTTCTGGGGAAAATGACGTTACCGACTGATACTTGGGCGTATCAAAATGGTTTAAGACGGTTGCCTCCGAGTCAAAAACTGGGGTTTTCTTTGCTGATGTTGGGGTTGGCTTTGGTGAGTCAACCCATCACACAAATTGCCCTCAGTTTATGGATGGCGGTTTGGACAATTGGGTACGCTAAAATTCCGATGAAGTTCTATCTGAAGTTGCTTTTGGGAAGCTATACGTTTGTGTTGATGAGTTCCTTGGCGTTTCTGATTGATGTGCGTCTAGTAGAAGGGGGAAATTTAGACAGTTCTGGAGTCTTGATCGGTTGGTCAACGGGTACGCTCTATTGGTCGATTTCCCAAAGCGTTTTGGATTTGTTTATCCGGCTAATTGTACGGGCAGTTGCTTGTTTGTCTTGCTTCTTTTTCTTGATGTTGACGGTTCCGATGGTGGAGATGGTTCAAGTGTTGCGTCAGTGGCGTTTTCCGGAACTGTTGTTGGAGTTGATTTTGTTAATGTATCGGTTGATTTGGGTACTGCAAAAAACGGTTTCTGATTTGCGTTTGGGACAAAGAGCGCGGGGAGGATATGGTGATTTTGCTCAAAGTTTGCGGAGTGTGAGTTTGTTGATTCGGCAATTGTTGCATCGAACGTTAACAGATTATCATCGCTTTTCTTTGGGGGCGACTGCACGGGGATTTGATCATAAATTTGTGGTTTTGTCAATGCGAAACTATGAGCGATCGCCCCGTTATGAATGGGAAGCCCTCCTGGGCTTGTTCTTCTTGCTGTCTCTAGAACTGTCAGGAATCGCACATGGATAATCCGAGTTTGCTGGAACTCAGGGACGTGACCTATCACTACTCAGGACAGTCTCATCAAGTGTTTGAGCAACTGAGTCTTACCCTTCCCCACCATCAAAAAACGGCAATTTTAGGGCACAATGGTTCGGGAAAGTCAACCTTATTTTTACTGATGACGGGATTATACCCTGTAGATCGCGGAAGCATTTTCTGGCAGGGAAAACCCCTAGATTACCAGCGCCAAACCCTGAAACAATGGCGGCAAAATGTGGGATTAGCCTTTCAAAATCCAGAACATCAGCTTGTTGCGGGAACCGTAGCCGAAGATCTATCCTATGGACTGTGCAACCTCAAATTAGCCAAACCGGAAATTCGCTACCGGGTTGAACAGGCGATCGCCGATTTTCAACTCACCGACATTGCCCACACTCCCCTCCACCACCTCAGTTTAGGGCAAAAACGCCGAGTTGCCCTAGCCGGGGTAATGGTGTTAAATCCCCAACTGCTGTTACTCGATGAACCCACCGCCTACTTAGACCCGCAACAAATCCGCACCTTAGTCCAAGAGTTGCACAAAATCGAACAAAAGGGAACCACGATCGCGATCGCCACCCATAACCTAGATTTCGCCTATCAATGGGCAGACTGGTTTATCATTCTCAACCAAGGAAAACTCATCCTCGAAGGAGCAGCCGAAACCGTTTTTTCTCAACAAAAACGACTCTCAGAAATCGGTTTAGGTATCCCCACCCTCTGGGAAGCCTGGCACTCTTTACCCCCTTCTTTCCGTCCTCAAGTGCAGCAAATTCCGCGCACATTGCAGGAGTGGAAAACAATTTTTAATGAATTGTAAACCCTCATCCCCCTGCCCCCTTCTCCCGTGGGAGCTAATCTTGTAGGGGTTTTAAGATAACCTGTCAATTTGGCTAAAAATCATCCAATATGGCAACGTTTGCTGGTGTGTTGACCATCTGTAGGGGCGTTTCATGTCGCAAAGCGAAACGGCCGTTCGCCCCTACATACCAAATTGTAGTTCAATGAAACCCCTACAAGACAAGCGTGGGAGAAGGGGGTAATAAAGTCCCTCTCCCGTGGGAGAGGGATTTAGGGAGAGGGCATTCCAAGTTTACATCTCAAGTGAAATTGAATTAAAATGACTGATTACGACTTCCCCAACCCTTAAAAAAAAGGGGGGGCTATTTTATTCTTTTACCCATTACCCAAGCGAAGCACTATTGTTGGCGAGATTAAATCAATTGCTCAAGGGCACATTTTCGACCGATTTGACTGAATTGGGGAGGATCTTCTCCGGTTTTCTCAGCCTCATCAATCAGGTGTTCATAGTCAGTATAACTAAACTCAGCTTGAAACCGAGTTAGCACACATTGACATAACGGTTCTATGAAATCTGGGGGTAAAAACTGAGCTGTTTGTTGGTGACAATTATCTAGAATATCAGTCACAGCTTGTTCGGGATAGACTGGATCGGCAGAGGTAGACTGCGCTCTAGCCATGGGAGTCATCAACATCCCCCAACCTAGCAAACCGATTAGGGTAAACTCCCTCATTGTGCAAGGATTGATCATAAATTATTGTCCTTCATGCCTAAATTGATTAACATAACTCAGAAATGTAAAAACAGTGATCTTAAATCGGTTTAGGCGATCGCCCCCCATATCTATAGAAGGCGAACCCAACCTAAACCCTAGAAACGCTTTTCACCTCTACACAAGGTTCACCCTGACAGGGATTGACTTCAACTAACACATGGGAAAGGGAAGAAATGGGTTGTAGGAGAGTCTTATAATGTTCCGGGGTTTGCGGATAGTGGGTAATGACCGAAATCGTAGCGGCTAAATGGTCTTCGCTCAAATTCCAAACGTGCAAATCCACCACTCGGTTATCTGCATCCTGTTCAATGCGATTAATAATATCAAGCTTGGTTTGTTTATCGATCGCCCCATCGAGCAATAAAGCACTGCTTTCTCGCAACAGATTATAAGACCATTTACTAATCACCATCGCCCCCACTATCCCCATCGCTGCATCCATCCAGATCCAACCCACAAACTTACCCGCAAGCAGGGCAAAAATCGCCAGAATCGAGGTTAAAGCATCCGCTAACACATGAAAATAGGCAGCGCGAAGATTATGATCGTGATGATGATGATCCTCATGGTCATGATCGTGATGATCCTCCAACAACAAAGCGCTGACCAAGTTCACCACTAAACCAATCACCGCCACAATAATCGCCTCATTAAACTGAATCGCTTCCGGTTGGAATAAACGACCCATAGACTCGATCACCATCACACACGCAACGACAGCGAGTGCCACCGCACTAGCAAAGCCTCCCAGGGTGCTAACTTTACCCGTGCCAAACGTATATTTAGGGTCATTAGCATGATGGCGAGCGTATTGATAAGCAAACAACGTAATCCCAAAGGCAGCAATATGGGTCGCCATATGCCAGCCATCCGCTAGGAGAGCCATAGAACCAAAGATCGTACCGGCGACAATCTCAGCGATCATGGTGACAGCAGTCAGAGCGATCACCATTTGGGTTTTGCGTTCGGCTTGATGGCGATCGACTAAGAAATTATGGGAATGTTGCCATTCTTCTAGGTTATGAATATGCATGGGGGAATAGGGGAATGGGGGAATGGGGGAATGGCTGATTCCCCATGAGTTATGACGCATTATATCAAGTCCGGTTATTCATGTCCGCGAAGCGGAAACACCCTCATTAAAAGTCTAGGGAGCGAGACGCTCCCACTCCAGTAAGATCAAGGGATTTCAGGAGTGCGGGCATCTTGCCCGCTTGTCTTTTCCCATTCACCGGACTTGATATTACTCATTACTCATTACTTATTACTTATTACTCATTACTCATTACTCATTACTCATTACTCATTACTCATGATTCATTACTCATGATTCATGATTCATAACTCTACCAATTCTACTCGTAATCCACTACTACGAACTAACTCCACTCGCTCTTGAGCTTCTTCTAGGGTTGCAAATGCCCCGACTTGGATCACCGATCGCCCTTGGTAAGAACTGCGGAAAGCATCCGGAACCAGAGATTTCACCCGGTTTTGGTCTTGAGTCGAGGAAGCATAAACAATCACTCGATAGCGCAAGCCCAAGGCAGAAGCCAGGCTAGTCGGGGGAGGGGGAGGACTTCCCGGCACACTGGCTCGGTTGGGAACGCGATCGGCATACCTGTTATCTCCCAAAGGAATATCGACATTGGGAACGGGAAGGGGGTCAAGGTTTGGAACTTGGGAGGTGACTGAAGAGCTACGGTTGGCAGGCGGTAGGGGAGATTGCCGGGGGGCAGGAGGGGGAGGTAGGGGAGCGCTGGACTGGGGAGGAGGAACGGGGATGGGAATCGGTGCAGGGGTAGGCGAGGTGTTGGTTGGAGGAGGAGCAACTCGACGAGAAGGGGCGGGAAGCAAGGAGGGAGGGGAGACTCGACGGGGCGTTTCTGGAGCGGGTTGAATCAGAGCCGCCGTTCCTTGGAAGTCAAGACGACCCACAATACGGCGAGTAATCAGTTGATTGCCGTAGACGGGAATCAGGTTTTTTGCGCCTTGGGCATTGATGTCATATTCCCCGTTATTGCGGAATTGATTATTACCCGGTTCGTTGGCTGTACCGAGATTGGGTTGGGACTCAGAGATGGCGACTAACCCGTTGCGTTGGTTATTCTCGATGCGATTTTCCCGTAAAATTGGGGTGGCTTTGGCTTGTACTACCACGCCATCGCGATTATTAATAATTTGATTATTGATAATTAAGGGTTTGGCATTCTGATTAATGTTAATCCCGAATCCGGTATTATCAAACACATTATCCCGCACTTCCGGATTGGATGTGCCATAGATGGTGATACCATTGGCTCCATTGCGGGTAAAATGGTTACTGCGAATCACCGAGCCACTGCGACCGGTGATAGAGATGCCATCATGGACATTGCCGGTAAAGGTATTATCGGCGACGACTAAGGAACTCGATTCTATCCATAAGCCATAGCCGCGCCCATTGGGGTTGGTTACCGTTACCCCAGCTAGAGCCGCGTCGTTTGCTCCCAGGAGGGCAATATTTTGCCGGGCAAAGGTGGGACTTATGAAGCGTCCGCCCCCTTCAATAATCACATTTTGCCCTTTATTATCGGGGTTGCCCACAACAATTACATTGGGTTTGAGTTGAATGGGAAAGACTTCTCCGGTTTGCTGAGAATAGGTTCCCGGAGCCAGTTGCACTACACTATTGGGCGAAGCCATCCGCAAGGCGTAGGTTAAGGTGCGATAGGGGGCTTGTGCTGTGCCATTTCCTGCTTGATCGTTACCGGTTTGGGGGTTCACCCATAGGGTGGGTCGTTCGGTGGAGACTTCTGGGGTGAGTTGGGCGATCGCCTCAGAAGCTAAAATGGGTTTGGGCGCGATCGCCCCACTCAAGCTCAGACTCAGTAGGGTGAATAGAACTGTACTGGAGTTCAAGATCGTTCTGTTCAAGGGAACCTCTCTGGTGGTAAGGGTATGAAGATAGTTTAAGAGTTGCCGATTATGGTATCACCTAAGTCTGTGGGAGTATAGACTCAAGGGATAGCCTGTTCTGAATGTTTACGCGGCGATCGGGTTCCCGTCAGGGGAATGGGGGAATGGAGGGATCTTTTCCTACTGTCCCCCTATACAGCGCAAAGCGCTGTATAGGGGGACAGGATCTACTTGTAGAATTTAAATGATATTGTAGTCCTCTCCTGCCCACCCTACCAATTTACAAATCATTTTTAATTTTTAATGGAACCTCCCCAACCTCCTCCTCCTGGGGTTTCAATGGTGATTTTTTCGCCTGCATCTAACTCTACGGTGGCGGTACTGTCGAGTTCTTCGGTATACCCATTTTTGCGCTCGATCCAGTTGTGACCTACTGCTCCCGGTTCTCCTCCAGCTAGACCAAAGGGGGGAATTTTGCGATGGTTAGACAGAATACCGACCGTCATGGGTTCTAGGAATTGGATGCGGCGGATGATGCCATTACCGCCGCAAAATTGCCCTTTACCGCCACTTTGGGGACGGATGGCAAATTCTTCCAAACGGACGGGAAAGCGGTGTTCTAGGACTTCTGGATCGGTAAGCCTTGAATTGGTCATGTGGGTATGCACCGCGTCTGTGCCGTGGAAGGTGGGGCCAGCACCCGAACCACCGCAAATGGTTTCGTAGTATTGATAATCGGGGTTGCCGAAGGTAAAGTTGTTCATGGTTCCTTGGGAGGCGGCGAGGAGTCCTAGCGCTCCATAGAGGGTATCAACGATCGCCTGGGAAGTCTCCACATTGCCCGCCACTACAGCAGCCGGATATTGGGGATTGAGCATGGAACCCTCTGGAATCTTGATATTCAGGGGTTTCAGGCAACCGGCATTCAGGGGAATGGGGTCGTTCACGAGGGTGCGGAAGACATATAAAACGGCAGCCTGACAGACCGCTTTAGGAGCGTTAAAGTTATTGGATAGTTGGGCGGATGTGCCGGTGAAGTCGATCGCGGCGTTGCGTTGCTTGTGGTCAACGGTGATAGTCACATGGATAACGGCTCCGTTATCGAATTCATAAGTAAATTCACCGTCGGATAATTGGGCGATCGCCGTCCGCACGGCTTCTTCTGCATTCTCTTGCACATATCCCATATAGGCTTGTACGGTATTGAGTCCATACTGATTGACCATCTTCACTAATTCTTGCACTCCCTGATTATTGGCCGCAATTTGTGCTTGCAGATCGGCTAAATTTTGTTGATAGTTACGAGCGGGATAGGGAGATTTTAATAAGCGATCGATGAGTAAATCTCCTTGAAATTCACCTTCGGTTACTAACAAGAAATTATCGAATAAAATCCCCTCTTCTGTAATCGTTTGACTGTGGGGTGGCATGGAGCCGGGGGTAATGCCTCCGAGGTCGGCATGATGTCCTCGCGAGGCGACATAAAAGGAGGGTTTTCTGGGAATTTGAGGTAAAAAGACCGGGGTAATGACGGTCATATCGGGTAAATGGGTTCCGCCATTATAGGGATTATTCGACAGATAAACATCCCCTGGTTTAATCTCGTTTCCCTTGTCCTGAATGAGGGCTTTTACATTTTCGCTCATGGAGCCTAAATGGACGGGGATATGGGGGGCGTTGGCGACTAAGTTTCCGTCTGGATCGAAGAGGGCACAGGAGAAGTCTAAACGCTCTTTAATATTGACGGAAACTGCCGTATTTTGTAGGGTTACGCCCATTTGTTCGGCGATCGCCCCAAATAGGTTATTGAAAATCTCTAACAGTACCGGATCTTTGTTCACTGGTTTTGTTTCCCACCCAGGTGTAAGGGCGGGTTTACGAAGATCTTGGTGGGGAGGCACAAATATTGGTGAACCCGCCCCTACATCTCGGTAGGAAGCGGTTAATACTAAATGTTGACGGGGATGAACTTGCACTTGCCAACCGCTTTCAATCACATTGGTTCCCGTGGATTCAATAATCAAGGCTGGGCCAATTATGGTATGTCCCGGTTGTAATTTCTGCCGGTCATAAACCGGCACATATTGCCAACCGGTTTCCATAGAGGATGTTAGTGAACCTGCCCCTACAGGATTTTGTATGGAACAATAAACGGGGACTCGTGCCATTTCTGGGGGTAAACTCTCGCTGACTGGCTCTTGCATTTCTGGTTCAGGATGGGTCATGGTTTGCACGATTTCCACGGAAATCATATCCACGACTAAGGCTTTTTGGGTTAGGGTAAATCCATAGCGTTGCTGATGTTGATGCTCAAAGTCTTGTTTGAGGGTTTCTGGAGAAGATGCAGAAAAATTCACCAACAAAGGGGTATCGCTGCCTTCGTATTTAAGATGGAGTTTAACGATAAGGTTTTCCTGATCGTAAGGTTGTTCTGATAAGTCTTCTTTTGCGTCTTCGACTAACTGGGGAATTACTGAATCTTGTAACTCTACCACTAAGCCATCGGTCAATTCTTGCTCAATGGTTTGCTCGCGCATGATGCGAATATCAGCCAGTCCCATGCCATAGGCAGAGAGGACTCCAGCGTAGGGATGAATGACAATTTGCCTAATGCCTAATGTGTCGGCGAGTTGACAGGCATGTTGTCCCCCTGCACCGCCAAAGCAGCAGAGAGTATAACCGGAGACATCATAACCCCGTTGTAGGGAGATTTTTTTGATGGCATTGGCCATGTTTTCAATGGCGATCGCAATAAACCCGGTCGCCACTTCTTCTGGAGTTCGTGGTTTTCCGGTGGCTTTCTGTATCTCCTGAGCCAGATTTTGGAACTCCACACGCACCTGATCGCCATCTAGGGGCAGGTTACCCTCCGGGCCAAACACCGCCGGGAAAAAGCGGGGATTCAGTTTACCCAACAGTACATTACAGTCCGTGATCGTCAGGGGGCCGCCCCGGCGATAGCAGGCGGGGCCGGGGTTTGCACCGGCAGAGTCCGGCCCGACGCGGGTACGGGAACCATCGAAGAAGACCACGGAACTGCCCCCAGCCGCGACGGTGTGAATGGCCATCATGGGCGATCGCACCCTCACCCCAGCAATTTCGGTATCAAATTGTCGTTCGTATTCCCCGTCATAATGGGCCACATCGGTGGACGTGCCGCCCATATCAAAGGTGATAATTTTCTCAAACCCCGCTTGGGCGCTGGTTTGCACCGCCCCCACAATGCCCCCGGCTGGCCCCGATAGGATGCTATCTTTACCTTGGAATTGCTCGGCATCCACTAAGCCGCCATTGGACTGCATGAACATGAGATTCACCGGATCTCCGGATTTTCCCTGGAGTTGGGTTTGCACTTGATTGACGTAGCGCCGGAGGATGGGGGAAAGATAAGCATCGACGACGGTGGTATCTGCGCGACTAACCAGTTTAATCAGGGGGCTGACGTGATGGGAAACGGAGATCTGAGTAAAACCGATTTTTTCGGCAAGTTGCGCCACTTTCTGCTCGTGTTGGGGATAGCGATAGCCATGCAAAAGGGCGATCGCACAACTGCGAATTCCGCGATCGTAAGCGGCTTGGAGTTGGGGCGCAAGAGCGTTCAGGTTAACCGGTTGCAATTCTTGCCCCTGGGCACTGAGGCGCTCTGGGACTTCGATCGCCTCTTCATAGAGCAGTTCTGGCAGTTTAATCTCTTGGGCAAACAGATCCGGGCGGTTTTGATAGCCAATACGCAGAGCATCCCGGAAGCCTTGGGTGATTAACAGAACGGTGCGATCGCCTTTTCGCTCTAGTAAGGCATTCGTTGCCACCGTCGTTCCCATTTTCACCACTGCAATGTTCTGGCTAGGAATGGCCTCATCTGCTCCCACCCCTAACAGATCTCGGATGCCTTGAATGGCAGCATCAGCATAGCGTTCTGGATTTTCCGAGAGCAATTTATGCACCACAGTTTCACCATCGGGACGCAGAGCTACCAAATCGGTAAACGTGCCGCCGCGATCGATCCAAATATGCCAGAGGCGATCGGAATAAGGATGGGACATAGAAGAGTTAACAATTAAGAATTAAACCATTATTGTCTAATTCTACAAGGGGAATATGAGTAAAGAGAAAAAAGACCCATAATTGGTTTCTTGACCCGAAAATGGAGAATAGGGAACTCGAATCCCTGACCTCTGCGGTGCGATCGCAGCGCTCTACCAACTGAGCTAATTCCCCAGGTTAATCCCCATTGTATCATTCGGTCATCGGGAAGGGAAGAGTGGACTGCTCAAAAACCCCTCGCACGCGATCGAGTTCTAATTCATGTAAATAGTCTACTGTCCAATTTGCTTGCCGTTGAATCATATGAAAAGGATAGGTATTGGCAACTCCGACCACTTGCATTCCAGCATTTTGGCCCGCTAAAATCCCGGCCGGAGTATCTTCAATCACCAGACAGTTTTGGGGAGAAAGCTGCAAACTGGGATCGAGTTGATTAAATCGCTCTACTGCTCGTAAATAACCTTCGGGATTGGGTTTGCTCTGTTGCACCTCATCCCCAGTCACCAGAACCTCAAAATAGGATAGCAGGTTGGCTCGCTCCAGAATCCATTCCGCTTCAGAACGCAAAGCCCCTGTCACTAATCCTAAGCGCAGACGAGCCACCCGCGCTTTATAAATTAGATCTTCGACTCCCGGATAAATGGGCAGTGTGTCGAGAGCTTCCAGCTTTTTCCGGTATCCTTCGGCTTTGCGAGCAATGAGGGGAGCGATCGATCGCTCATTAACAGCTCTCCCCCGACGTTGCAATAAATCCAGCAAACAGGCGCGATCGTTCCGTCCTAAGCAGCATTCATTATAATCACTCGGATTCGGTGGCAGATTTTCTGAGATCAAGATTTCATTAATCAGTTCCCGGTGTATGGGTTCATCATTAACAATCACTCCATTAAAATCAAAAAGAACAACCTGAAGACTCATTTTGTCTTAAAATGCTGGCGACAAGACATTACTTAAATTATCCTCTACTTGCGTGCGAATCTCCAGTTTATCGGGTAAGGGTTTAACGGCTTTCGTTACCTGATTAATCCACCAAATCGGATCGGCACTCACTTTTTCAAATCCAGCGTCCTGCATCCATTGCTGAAGATCCCCAGCAGCAAAGGCTTTCATATACGGCTCTTCAAAGATATTAGTAATCCATTCGGCTTCTCGGAGGCTACTTTGGTTCCCATCGAGGATGATACATTCTCCCCCTGGAGTGAGCAAGCGAAAGGCTTCTCGTAAAATGGCTTGGGTAATCTCTGGTGGGGTTTCGTGAAACAGCAGTGTGGCGGTTACGAGGTCAAAACTTTCTCGTTCCCAGGGGGTTTGTTCGGCTAGTCCATGTTTCCAGTGAATGTCTAGATGGGCTTGCTGGGCTTTGTGTTCTGCCATCACTAGCATATAGGGCGACAAATCTAACCCGATTACCTCCGCTTGGGGATACTCTTGTTTGAGTAATAGTGTAGACGATCCGGTTCCACAGCCGAGATCCAGAATACGACGGGGATAACCGCCAATGGACTTGATTAATTCTTCTCTCACCCAGGTTTCTTGGGGAAAAACTACATATTGGGTAATGGCATCGTAGGTAACAGCCGCATCAAGGTTCAGATAGCCATTTTTGATGCCGTGGAAATTCTGACTGCTGTAGTAGGGGGGATAGCTGAGGGTGGGGTTGGAGAGGCGATCGCCTTCCTGTTCCCAGTTGATTTGATTACGCAGTTGAATCAGGGCTTCTTTATCTAAAAAGAGGCTGATAATGGGTTTCAGGTATTGTTCCCAAAGGGTGTTTTGTGCCGTCATTTTGGTCGGGTGTTCAGTCAAGTTATGATTGCCTCTGAAATCCTAACAAACATTACAAAAGTTTTCCTATGACTCATGACCGCCCAAAGCGCTATACCGTTTAATTCCATCGACTAAGGATTCTAGATGTTCTCCCTTATGAGTCGCCATGAGGGAGAGTCTAATGCGACTGGTGGGTACGGTGGGGGGACGGATAGCAGGGGCGAAAATTCCTTGGGTTTTGAGGAATTTTGATACGTCTAAAGCTTGTTGAGGACTGTCTAGGGGTAGGCAAATAATGGGGGATTCTGAGGCGATGGGAATGCTCTGGGGACAGTGATGAGCCAGCAGATCTTGGAAATACTGGATATTTTGCCAAAGCTGTTCCCGGTGTTGGGGTTCGGTTTGGATTATTTCAATGGCTGTTTGAGCGGCTGCGGTATCGGCGGGACTGAGACCGGTGGTATAAATCCAACTGGGGGCACGGTTGCGGAGATAGTCGATGAGGACGGAAGATCCGGCCACATAACCGCCTAAACTGCCGATCGCTTTGCTCAGGGTTCCGACTTGGATCAGTTCCGGTTTATCGAGTTGGAAATGCTCGACTAAACCAGCTCCGGTGCTGCCGAAGACTCCGGTGGCATGGGCTTCATCGATGAGCAGCATACTGTCGTAGGTTTGGGCAATTTCTAGTAACTGGGGCAGGGGGGCGCGATCGCCATCCATGCTGAAGATGCTATCAGTGACGATCAGCGATCGCCGATAATTTTCTCTGTATGTTCTGAGTTTTTCGGTTAAATCTTCAACATTCCTATGGCCATAGGTCAACACTGTAGCTTTACTGAGGATAGCGCCATTTTTGAGGCTAGAGTGGTTATATTCATCACTGAGAATTAGGTCTCTTGGGCCGACGAGGGCGGCGATCGCCCCTAGATTCGCTAAATAGCCAGAACTGAAAACGAGGGCATCTTCCGTTTGTTTGAGCTGGGCAATAGAGCGTTCTAACTGCTGATGTAAATCCCGATGCCCACTGGTGAGCCGAGATCCGGTGCTGCCTGTGCCATACTGCTCCAGAGCCTCTTGAGCGGCTTGGATGAGACGGCGATCGCCTGCTAACCCCAAATAGTTATTACTGGCAAAATTTAGCACCTGTTGACCTTTGAGGGTGGCGATCGCCCCCGGTAAACCCTCCAAGGTTTGCACCGAGCGATACCAATGCGCTCGATGAAGGGTTTCTAGGGAGTGAGAGAGCCAAGAGTAAGGCGAGTTGGACATAAATCAATTAATAAAAGGACGTTCCGGGGGCACGGGGTTGAAACTGATTAAAAACCCTATAGCACTTCTGGCGAGGGTCAGGGAATGGGGGAATTGTTAAAACCCTGTAAAATCTCCGACTCTTCCCCCTGATTTCACTTACAATAGAAGGAAATCTTAATTACTTTTATATCTTGTTCATCTAGTATTTTCAATGGATGGGTCAACTCAGACGATCGTGCCCTCTTCCCCCAGCCCCTGCTCCCACAGGAGAAGGGGAGCAGAAGTCTCTCTCCCGTGGGAGAGAGATTTAGAGAGAGGGCA
>NZ_JAQOSO010000009.1 GCF_030068505.1 Roseofilum capinflatum BLCC-M114 | reverse complement strand
TCCCTATTCCCTAGCGCGTTCATGTCCGCGAAGCGGAAAGCGCTATATCAAGTCCAATCCAACAGCTATAATTACCAATCCTTGTAGGGTGGGCAGGAGCCTAGGCAAAATGATTCAAATTCTAATAGCAGAGCCAAGGATAGTTAGGACTTAGCCTTTTTCAAGTATTCAAAAACCGATTTATCGCCAATGTCTGGGGGAATGGGTTGAATCAGTTTTCGTCCAGCAAAAATCAGAAATAGGATGCTCCACGCGGCTAACATGATTTCTTGAGCTTGGATCGGTAGCGTGCCAAAGAGAACACCGAGCAGTAGAATCGGTACTAGGGGGGTAAGAAGTTTGGTTTCTAGACGATGGAAACAGAAGCCTTCTTTGAAGTAAATGCCGGTGAGGGCAGCAAAGGTACATCCAATACCGAATAAGGTAAGGGGCTGAGTATATACGGTCAGGGCAAGAGGTTGGGAACTGTTGAAGGTGAGGACGAGACCGGAAATTGTGCCCACCATCAGAAATAATTGCAACAGGCGATGGAGGATGGCCATATAAATATGGATGGTGAGCAGGCTAACCCCTAATGCAAGACAGAAGAGGAAATAGAGGGGGGTGAGCCAGGATAGGGTTTCTGGGTTATGATGGGGCCAGAGGGTCAGGGTCGTGGCGATCGCCATACAGACAGCCGCAACCGTTAACCCACCGCGATAAATCATCACCTCTTGGCGATCTTCTGGGGTAATCGTAAAGTTACCAAATTGACCTTGATAAACCGGGGATTCTGCGTTAGTCATGATCGCAAAAAAACTCAACTACAATAGGCTGAACATTCATACAAAATTCAGGTGTCAATGTAAAGCCGTCCTAAAAGGACGGGGTTTCCACCCACATTTTCCGATGAAAATTATTCCGCCCGTTGACCTTAATCAGGTATTAAACAGTCAATCTTCTGACAACTCTAGGTTAGTTTCTTATGGGGGCAGAGGGACTTGAACCCTCACGACTTTTAAGGTCAACGGATTTTCATTCTCCCACAGCTTTCACTGTTGCCTGGGAACTTCGTCCACAGGTTTTGAGAATTGGACCCTCCCTTTACCCTCGGCTGAATACGTTAGGGTAGCTCCCGTCGGGCCTCTGCACCTTCCGTCGAGACTCGATTCAGGTGTAAGTTCCCCAATCGTTCTCTTCGGCTTGGCTCAGGATTGCCATGTCTGTTGCCAGATTTAGGTTTCCCTGAGTTTGAGAGCTTCCACTTAGCAAATTTCTCTGCTAAGGCTCAGTTTTCTAAGTCCGTAGCGTCTACCATTCCGCCATGCCCCCGCACTTAAGTTAAGTGTGGGATGGTGAATTTGATATTTCACACAATATACGATTAAATCACAAATCCCCAGGTTTGGCAAGTCTCTAACTGAAATCAGCAGGAAAGGCCAGGGATAGAGATGGCCAGCGTAACCGGTCTAAAAGTGGTATGATCTCTCTGGATCATTCGCTTTTAAGTATAGCTAGATGGACATTATCACTTTACTGGTCTACGGAATTTTAGGGGGAACCTATCTCCTAGTCTTACCGGCTCTGATCTACTTCTATCTCGATCGCCGTTGGTATAGTGCTAGTTCCATCGAACGGTTATTGATGTACTTCATGGTCTTTTGGTGTTTCCCAGGCATTCTCCTGTTGGCTCCTCTCATTAATCTCAGACCCAAACCCCGACAAATCACATAAACATCCTGGATTAAAGGTAAACAGAACGTGCGACGAATAGATGTCATTGTCATGAGTGTGGCCCTTTTCGCCACTGGTGGTTTAGTGTACGGGTTGTTTCAACTGTTGGGGTTAGATAGCCTGGATGCTGGCCGTTGGAGCCAAGTGATTCTTATCGGTGGGGTGCTAGTGTGGGTCTCTACCTACTTATTCCGGGTGGGAACCCAAAACATGACCTACAATCAGCAACGGCGCGACTATGAAGAGGCGATGCTGCAAAAACGGTGGGAATCTCTAACACCGGAGGAGAGAGCCAAGCTAGAAGCCGAGGTAGCCTCAGAATCCGATCCTTCTATCTCCCCTGATTAAATTGATATGACTGTTATGACCCATGCGATTAGTGAGTGTTTTGGGCGGTTGCGATCGCAAAACACTCCAGCCTTAATTCCATTTATTACTGCTGGCGATCCAGATTTAGAAACCACAGCTCAGGCTCTGCAAGTTCTCGATCGCCAAGGGGCGGATATCATTGAACTGGGAGTCCCCTATTCCGATCCCTTGGCTGATGGGCCCGTGATTCAGGCCGCAGCAACCCGCGCCCTACAACGGGGAACCCGTTTAGAGGCGGTACTAGAATTGGTTGGCCAGGTTAGCCCGAAGTTGCAAGCGCCCGTAATTCTGTTTACCTATTACAATCCCATTCTCTATCGGGGAATTGACCGCTTTTTAGATGAAATTAGTCAAGCGGGAGCTGCTGGCTTAGTGGTTCCCGATCTGCCCCTAGAAGAGGCTGAGTGTATCTTAGAACCGGCGGCTGAACGGGGGATTGAGGTGGTGTTGTTGGTTGCGCCTACCAGTTCATCTGAGCGCATTCAGGCGATCGCCCAAAAGTCCCAAGGCTTTATCTATTTGGTCAGCGTCACCGGAGTCACCGGAGTCCGGAGCCAAGTCGCTACCAGAGTCCCCAATTTGATCCAACAGATTCGCCAAGTCACCGATAAACCCATTGGCGTGGGCTTTGGTATTTCTCAACCGGAACATGCCCGGCAAGTGGTAGACTGGGGAGCCGATGCAGTGATTGTCGGTAGTGCGATCGTGCGGCGATTAGCGGATGAAGGGATCGACTCTGTAGGCCAGTTTTGCCAGAGCTTGAAACAAGCAATGGCTAAATAATCCCACTCCCTTAAACTGAGCGTTAATGTTCCTATTTTCGCTTCGATCTATCCATGGATATCATTTCTGCTTCTGAACCCATCGATCAAACGGGCAACTTTAAGTACCAATCGACAAAAGTTTTTGATGGCTTTTCCACCTGCTTCCGACAGTGGCGATCGCAAGGTTCCCATTGTCAATTTTTGCATGGCTATAGCGTCTCCTTTAAGGTTTGGTTTGAAGGAGACTTAGATCGCCATCATTGGGTATGGGATTTTGGAGGAATGAAAACAGCTAAGACTCAAATTGAGGGTATGAGTCCTAAAGACTGGATGCATTATATGTTTGACCATACGGTAATTGTGGCAGAAGATGATCCCCATTTACCCAGTTTTTATGAACTGCAAGAAAAGGGAGTCATTCAGCTTCGAGTGCTTCCCGCAGTCAGTGCGGAAAAATTTGCCCAATTGGTGTTAACAAAGCTGAATCAATTTGTGCAAGCGGAAACTCAAGGGCGAGTCTGGGTTAAGCGAGTTGAATTTAGGGAACATGAGCGCAATTCTGCCGTAGTTGAGGCCAATCAGCGCTAATTAACCCCCTATAAAGGGATCATATTACTGTAAGAAGTCAGAAGTTCATCACTGGATAAACTAGCTTGTTCTTCTTGAGGACTCCAAAGCAATTCAAACACAAGAAGATACTCCGGAGAAATAGAACCCAACCGTCCTAATGTTTCTCTTAAGGCTTCCGAGGTTTGGATTTCTTTGAATAGGGGTTGATCGTCGGCAGTTCCCACTAACAGGGTGACCACCACATAAGAACCGGGATCGGATAATTCCTGACTCAAGGCAGCAATTCTTTCCTTGACTGCACCATTGACATTCACCAGGGTTTCGGAGGTTAATTTACTCCTTTCTTCTATGGAAAGTTGTTCAAAGACTTGCTGGGCTTCTTCACGAGACTTAACAGTTTGAGAACTTGAAGAAACATAACACCAGCGATCGCTCCTTCGCATTACCGCCAAGGCTGCCTCTTGCAGCATACTGAACAACCCTTCTGGTGTTTCCGTATCCCCATTCAAGGTTAACTCGGTTAACTGCTGCTGAAGATCCCCCTCTGGACTCAGCAGAGCTACTTGTAACTTACTGACGGTCACAATATCATTGTCGATCTCATTCTGTACTGGAGAACCCTGAGACCCCTGATAACCCTGAGAAGCTCGATGGAAAATTAAGTAAGCAATCAACAACGGCCCCCCAAGAATGAGCAACCCTAGGCTCAACCCGATCCAGGAGAACGCAGAACCCCCACGAGTCCCATACCCATACACTGGCCCAGAGGGTCTATAATTCGGTGAAGTGCGATAGGACGGATTCGATCGCCCTGAACTGCCAGAACTGCCAGAACTGCCAGAACTCCTAGACCCTGAAGAGCTGCCCCCAGAACTTCCCGAACTCCTAGACCCTGAAGAGCTGCCCCCAGAACTCGACCCACTCGAACGGGAGCGACTCCCTCGCGATCGCCCCCCGGAACCGCTAGAGCCAAACGATCCGCCCCGCGATCGCCCCCCACTCCTCCTTGCTAGAGCCTCCGTACCGATCTGAAATTCCGTATTCAGAAACGACTCGGATACCGCAATCGGAACCCCTTGAATCATCAACCATAAGGCGATCGTACTTACCAAAAACCTTAACTTAGCATTCAAGCGCATCTTTACCCTACCCTCTCAAGTACATTATCTCCAGTGTGCCTTTTTCATCCCTCAACTGTCGAATCAGGGCATTGGGGACGGGGACAGGTTCCCTAAATTGTTCCTTGCTCTCAAGCTACAGTAGAAGAATCGAATCAGACTGACGATAACCAGAAGATGCGATCGCCCCTACCCCTACTCACCATCGAAGACTATCTACACCACGAAGACCACAGCCCCATTCGCCATGAATACCTGGGTGGCCATATCTTTGCCATGGCAGGTTCAAGTGAAGAACACAATCTCATTGCTGGGAATCTTCTGGCCTGGCTGCGTCCCCATCTACGAGGCAGTGACTGTCGGGTATTTATGTCCGACATGAAAGTTAAAATTCAAGACCATATTTTTTATTATCCCGACTTGCTCGTAACCTGCAACCGGACAGACAATCAGCGATACTTCAAAACTCAGCCCAACCTGATCATTGAAATCCTTTCCCAAAGTACAGAAAGCCTCGACCGACGAGAAAAACTCACCAACTATCAAAAACTAGAAAGCCTAAAAGAATACGTTCTCGTCTCCCAAGATAAAATTCAAATTGAAATCTATCGCCAAGATACTCCTGGCAATTGGACAGTACAAATCTTAGACGCAGACACTGAATTAACCTTAGAATCAGTGGGACTAACCCTCACCATGGCCCAAATCTACGAAGATGTCTTCAATCTGGCATAATTGAGGGTAGTCATTATTTTTGCTGAGTTTGAACGTCGTCGCGATCGACAGTAATTGTAAGGAGTTCACTTGTGCTTACTGCAACTGAAGTAATAACCGACAAAAAAGTTTGGACAGATGAGGAATTCATGGCACTGCCCAAGGACGGACACCGCTATGAAATCGTAAATGGAGAGTTGATCGACATGGGAAATTCAGGCGCATTACATGGCAATATTCCTATTATTCTAAGCTCCGCTCTTTTTGCAGTAGTGAATGCCCAGAAACTAGGAGCTTTGTTTGACTCCAGCACTGCCTTCAAAATGAAAAATGGGAATAGACGCTCTCCTGATATTTCCTTCTTTGCTAAAGAGCGTTTGCAAGGAATGAGTGAACTCCCCTCCGGATTTTTGGAGGGTGCGCCCGATCTTGTCGTTGAAGTCCTATCTCCTGGCAACACCGTTGAAGAAATGCACGACAAACTGGTGGAGTATTTTGAGAATGGTACTCGTCTAGCCTGGATTATTCACCCTAGCGAACATTATGTCTTGGTTTATCGCTCTGCCCAAGAACCCGATCGCCTGCTAAAATCTATTGACGCTTTAGACGGTGAAGAAGTAATTCCTGGCTTTACCTTACCCGTGGCCGATCTATTCCAAAAGCTTTCATTCTAACCCTCTTCTGTCAAACTGGGAAAACCATTAGGCGGAGGATAATCCAACAAACCCTCCTCAAAACTCTCTGCCTTCAACGACTCCTCCTTACCCACCGTGTTCAAGTTTCAATCCCATTCATCGCTATCAATTTCCACTGGACATCAAACCCATCACATCACTTTTCAATTTTTCCTTGCTCCAACCACGCCTCATATAAATCCGGTCGTCGCTGCTTCGTCCGCTCCACCTGCTGCTCATAACGCCACTGAGCAATTTTGCCATGATCCCCAGAGAGCAACACATCCGGAACCCTCTGCCCGCGAAACTCAGCCGGGCGCGTATAGTGAGGATAATCCAACAAACCCTCCTCAAAACTCTCCGCCTTCAAAGACTCCTCCTTTCCTACTGTCCCCGGTAACAGGCGAATGACCCCATTCAGCAGCGTCAGAGCCGGAATTTCCCCCCCCGTCAGCACAAAATCCCCCAAAGACACCTCACGAGTCACCAGACTCACCACCCGCTCATCCACCCCCTCATAATGGCCGCAAATCATCACCAACTGGTCATACTCCCTCGCCCAAGTTTTGAATAATCCCTGTTCTAGAGGCTCTCCCTGGGGAGTCATCAACAGCACCTCCCGGTGAGGAAGCACTGGTAACGATTCCACTGCGGAAAAAATCGGTTCCGGCTTAATCACCATCCCCACCCCACCCCCATAAGGCTCATCATCTACCTTATGGTGCTTATCAGTGGTAAAATCGCGAGGATTGGTCAAATAAACCTGAGCAATGTTTTTGGCAAGGGCCTTGCCCAACAATCCTGAACTCAGGGGGGACGTGAAAAAATCAGGAAACAGTGTAATGAGATCGAATCGCAAAAGTGACTCCTATACAACCGAACTAGCATCACAGAGAGCAGATTTCCCTGTGATTAGATTATCTCTTGGCCATTAAGCTATAGCATAGAAGATACCCGAAATCCCAGAGGTTGAAGGTCTAAAGGGTTGAATTCCTCAACCCATTGCTAGTCCCTTGTTGACCGTTTCAGAAGAGAATTGTTTTTTCAAGCCTCTCTTCTAAGCCCATAAGTCACCATGATGTGTAAAGTCAGTTCCATGTTAAAGTTTCAATCCCAACCCCAATCGCCACAGGCTCCTCGATCGACCAAAACCTCGATTATGATCATTGGCGGAGCAGAAGACAAAATTCATGGTCGAGAAATCCTGCAAACTTTTTTCAACCGCTCTGGAGCGAAAGAGGCCAAACTAGGGATTATTCCCTCAGCCTCTCGTGAACCCTTGCTAGTGGGCGATCGCTACCGCAGCATTTTTGGCGACATGGGCGCTAAAGATATCATGGTCTTTGACATTCGAGACCGCGAAAGTGCTAGCGCTTCCCAATGGCAAACCTTCCTTGATGAGTGTACAGGAGTGTTCATGACCGGAGGAGATCAACTGCGTTTATGTGGACTACTGGCCGATACCCCAGTGATGGAAACCGTGCGCCAAAAAGCCCAAGCCGGTGAAATCACCCTGGCCGGAACCAGCGCCGGGGCCGCTGTTATGGGAGAATATATGATCGCTGGTGGCGGTAGTGGGGAATCTCCGAATCGTTCCCTTGTGGATGTAACGACAGGATTGGCGATCGTGCCCCAACTGCTCGTCGATCAACACTTCCATAATCGGAATCGTATGGCCCGCCTAATCAGCGCCATATCTGCCTACTCAGACCGCATCGGCATCGGTATAGACGAAGATACCTGCGTCATTGTCGAAGGCGATGGCCTCTTATCCATCATTGGCAAAGGAACTGTCACCATTGTCGATCCCGGCGATCTCCTCTTCAACAACGAACACACCGTTGGCGCAACCGATCCCCTAAGTGTCTGTAACCTCAAAGTTCATATTCTTTGTCATGGAGGACGCTACAATATGCACTCAAGAGAAATTATTATCGATCCAGGTCAAACCGGAAACTTACAAATATCGAGTTAAATCCCAGGAACTGTCCAATGTGAACAGTTTCCTATCCACTTTACCCTTCATGCTTACCAGAGGGTGGAATCAGGATGTCAAACCGTTAACTAACAGCCTGTATCAACCTGTCTGCCATAGCAGCCTGCCTTCCTTAGCATCCCTAGCATTGCGCGATCGATCTGCCCCATGAAAATCCTCAGAACCCTAACCTTACGTGGCCCTAATTACTGGAGTATTCGCCGAACCCAATTGGTGATCCTACGCCTAGATTTAGAAGACCTCGCTGAAAGACCCTCAAACACAATTTCCGGTTTCTATGAAGGACTCACCCAAGTCTTACCCAGTTTAGTCGAACATTATTGTTCCCCAGGATGTCGGGGAGGATTCCTCAAACGAGTTCAAGAAGGCACATACATGGGCCATATTGTCGAGCATGTAGCCCTAGAACTGCAAACCCTGGCTGGAATGACCGTTGGCTTTGGTCGTACCCGTGAAACCGCCGATTCAGGTGTTTATCAAGTTGTTTTTGAATACCTGGATGAAAAAGCGGGTCGATATGCCGGTAGAGCTGCCGTCCGCTTGTGCCAAAGCATTGTAGAAACCGGTCGTTATCCCCTCTCGGAATTAGAACAAGATTTACAAGACTTACGAGAACTGTGGGCAGATGCAGCCCTAGGCCCCTCCACCGATGTCCTGGTTAAAGAAGCCGAAGCCCGTAACATTCCTTGGATGAAACTCAATGCCCGATTCATGATTCAATTGGGCTATGGAGCGTATCAAAAACGGATTCAAGCGACCCTGAGTAATCTCACCGGAATTTTGGGCGTAGAACTAGCCTGCGACAAAGAAGGAACCAAAAAAATTCTTCGGGATGCCGGAATTCCCGTCCCCAGAGGAACGGTGATTGAATACCTGGATGAACTCGAAGATGCCATTGATGAAGTCGGGGGCTATCCCTTGGTGCTTAAACCCCTCGATGGTAACCATGGTCGAGGCATTACCATCAATGTTAAATCCTACGAAGAAGCAGAACTTGCCTACGATGATGCCAGTTCTGCCTCTAAAACCCGTCGGGTGATTGTAGAACGATATTATGAAGGCAATGACCATCGGGTTCTGGTGGTTAATGGTAAAGTCGTGGCAGTAGCTGAACGAGTGCCGGCCCATGTGGTGGGTGATGGAAAATCAACCATTGGCGAATTAATCGAAGAAACCAACCGAGACCCGAACCGAGGCCAAGGCCATGATAATGTCCTGACTCGGATTGAAATTGACCGCAACAGCATGAACTTGCTAGAGCGTCAAGGCTATACCCTCGACAGTGTGCCCAGAAAAGATGAAATGTGTATGCTCCGGGCAACGGCTAACCTTAGTACAGGCGGAGTCGCCATTGACCGCACGGATGAAATTCATCCCGAAAATATTTGGTTAGCGGAACGGGTGGTGAAAAGTATTGGCCTGGATATCGCAGGGATTGATATTGTTACCTCTGATATTAGCCGGCCCCTGCGGGAAACCGATAGCGTGATTGTAGAAGTGAATGCGGCCCCTGGCTTTAGAATGCACGCAGCGCCAAGCTATGGACTACCCCGGAATATAGCGGCTCCGGTGATGGATATGCTCTTTCCCCCAGATACTCCATCCCGCGTGCCCATTTTTGCTCTGACGGGTACAAATGGTAAAACCACGACCACTCGTCTGACCGCCCATATCATGAAGCAAACGGGTAAAGTGGTGGGATATACGACTACGGACGGCACGTACATTGGCGATTATTTGGTGGAACCTGGGGATAATACGGGGCCGCAAAGTGCGGAATTGATTCTTAAAGACCCGACGGTAGAAATTGCTGTGCTAGAAACGGCTCGTGGGGGAATCTTGCGAAGTGGACTGGCGTTCGATCGCTCGGATGTGGGAGTCGTGCTAAATGTGGCGGCTGACCATTTAGGACTCGGAGATATCAATACCATTGAACAAATGGCCCAGGTCAAAGCTGTGGTGGCCGAAACGGTGAAACCGGATGGCTATGCGGTGCTGAATGCGGATGATCCCCTGGTTTGTGCTATGGCAGACCGATTGAAATGCAAGATTGCCTATTTTGCCATGGAATCGGATAACCAGGTGGTGAAACGACATACGGAAAAAGGCGGTATCGCGGCAATTTATGATGATGGCGATTTACTGATCCTCAAAGGAGAATGGAAAATGAGGATCGCTAAAGCGGTGGATATCCCGATGACGATGAAGGGGATGGCTCCGTTTATGATTGCTAATGCCTTAGCTGCTAGTTTGGCCGCGTTTGTTCAGGGGGTGAGTCTGGATCAGATTCGGGCTGCCTTAGATACGTTTGAGGCTTCATCGAGTCAAACCCCAGGACGGATGAATTTATTTGAGATTAAAGACTATAGCGCTTTGATCGATTATGCCCATAATGCCCATAGTTATAAGGCGTTAGGGGAATTTGTGAAAAATTGGCCGGGAGAGCGCATTGGTGTGGTCGGTGGCCCTGGAGACCGTCGGGATGAGGATTTCATTCTTCTGGGCGAGCTGTCGGCGGAGATATTTGACCGCATTATTATCAAAGAGGATGATGATACCCGCGGCCGGCCTCGCGGAGATGCGGCGGATTTAATTGCTAAGGGACTTGAAAATAGCGATCGCCAGTGCAAGTATGAGGTAATTCTCGATGAAACCGATGCCATTAACACAGCTCTAGATTCGGCTCCCAAGGAGGGCTTGGTGGTGATTTTGCCTGAAAGTGTCTCACGGGCAATTGGCTTAATTGAAAGCCGCTTACCCTCTAAAGATTAGGCTTGCCGGGAGTCTGAGGGGTTGGCTTCTGAAGTGGAGTCAACCTCTGAGTCTGGCTCACCGTTCATTTCTTCTTTAAATCCACGAATGGTTTTGCCCATGGCTCTACCCATTTCGGGGATTTTTTTTGGCCCAAAAACGAGCAGGGCAACCACTGCAATAACGCCGATTTCTGGTAATCCTAAACCAAACATAGTGAGAGTCCTTGCTTCTAGAGTGGAACGGTGCTGCTGCTTACCCTAGGGGAAGGGTTTTGGCAAATCAAGCAACCTGGTATACTGATATGCTTAAAGGTTAGCATCCTTTGGAAGTCCCTTGCTGATGTCTTGAATGGGTGAAAGTCTGGTTATGGAAAAAGTGGTATTGAGAGAACAACAACATCCCCTGATTCGGCAGTTAGCCGATACCCTAGAGCGGGTTTGGAAAACCCATCTGGATCTTGAACCCTATGATTTGCCTGGAGAGTTGGGCTATGTGGAGGGACGACTTGAAGGAGAAAAGCTAACGATTGAAAATCAATGTTATCAAACGCCCCAATTTCGCAAAATTCATTTGGAGTTGGCGAAGTTGGGCCAGGGTTTGGATATTCTCCATTGTGTGATGTTTCCGCGACCGAATTATAATTTGCCCATGTTTGGGTGCGATTTGGTGGGGGGTAAGGGCCAGATTAGTGCGGCGATCGCCGATTTGTCTCCAGTGAGTCCGAACCGTACCTTGCCAGACTCTTATTATCAGGCCCTGCAATCTTTACCCAAACCGGAATTTGCCCAATATCGTCAGCTCCCCCCTTGGGCGGATATTTTTTCCGAGTTTTGTTTGTTTATTCGCCCGGAAAATGAAGCGGAAGAACTTCAGTTTGTGCAACGGGTCGAGGCGTTTATGGAGATTCATTGTGCCCAGGCCGCAGCAGCCCAACCGGTTTCAGCCGGAGAACAGAAGACGATTTTGGCGGGTCAACGCTATTACTGCACCCAACAACAACAGAATGATAAGACCCGCCGGGTGTTAGAAAAGGCATTTGGCCGGGAATGGGCAGACAATTATATGAATAAGGTCTTGTTTGATTACGTGGAAACCCCGGAAGATTGTGTGGTTTAACAGACTGAAATCCCGGCTAGAATGCGGACTTGAGATAGGCTTGGATCGCCTGAAGTTCAGTCTCGGTGGGAGCGCTACGGCGATGGACTTCTTTAAGGAATCGTAGACTCTCCCAGAGTTCTAGACCTTGGTGACGACAGAGATAGGCAAGACAGACAGTGGGCGATCGCTCTATCGCTGCAAAGCAGTGGATATAGAGGGATTTTCCTTGCTCTAGAGTTTCTTGGACTAGCTCAACTGCTTGGCCTAAGTCTTCGGGGGTTAATGGCTCTTGATAGTGGCTATCTGGTAAAGGATAGGACAGACAATGGAATTGATCCCTAAATTCGGGTAGAATCGATCCTTCTGTTTCTGGACAGAGGGATAAAATGGCTTGAATCTGTTCTTGTTGCAGATGGGCATAATGATTTTTATGGGTCGGCAGGGGGCCGATCGCCAATTTTCCTGGTAAAACCCAATGACAACAAAATCGATCTTTACGGTTGAAAGATTGCCCTGGGGAGGGTTGAGTTAATTTCTTCCAGAATGAAATTACCATAATCGATAAGTTTTAGATCATGAGTATAATCAAGGGGAGATTAGAAACCTCCGGAATTTCAGCCCCTAAAGGTGATGTAGTAATCGTCAACACCCTTGGCGGGTTGAGTGTTAAACTATATGCCCATAGTATAGGGTTGAATCTTTAAAAAAGCATATATGGCTAAGTCGATGATGACACAGGCGATCGCTCAAAACAAGAACCCATTAGGCCCCTTAAAAACAAAGCAAACAAAAACGACATGGGGACAAGCCCTGCGATCGGTGGGGGCGATCGCCTTGGCGGGTTGTCTTACCTGGGGAAGTTTCCCCTCCCTAGTCTTGGCTCAAAGCCCAACCGCCCCGGTATCTACGCCCTTACCCGTGGATGAAGGCTATACCTTGGGAGCAGGCGATCGGCTAAAAGTCGATATATTTAACGTTCCCGAATATAGCGGCGAATTTCTGGTTTTATCCGATGGCTCTCTCAATTTACCCCTCGTCGGAGCCGTTCAAGTTCAAGGCTTAACCTTCTCCCAAGCCTCTGACAAAATAGCCACCGTCATGGCTCGCTATCTGCGGAACCCCATTGTCACCCTTAGCTTAACTGGGGTGCGCCCCGTCAAAGTGGGCATAGCAGGAGAAGTCTATAGTCCTGGCGTATATTCCATGTCCTTAAATGGCAATGAAGAAGTCGCCTTGCCCACCGTGACCCGTGTGATTGATTTAGCGGGAGGAATTACCCAAGCAGCAGATATCCGCCGAATTCAAGTGCGCCGTACCCGTCCGAGTCAACAGGGCAGCGATCAGATTTTGACCGTAGATTTGTGGAAATTGTTACAAACTGCCGATCTCAGTCAAGACATTTTATTAAGAGATGGCGATAGCATCTTTATTCCCACCGCCACCGATGTCAATCTACAAGAAAGTAGTCTTTTAGCCAATGCCAGCTTTGCCGGTGCAGACTCAGGCCCCTTAAAAGTGGCAGTGGTCGGTGAAGTCAAACGACCGGGCCCCTATACGATCAATAATAACTCAGAAGAGAATGATGTAACCATTACTGCTGCAATTCAATCAGCCGGTGGAATTACTGAACAAGCCGATATTCGCAATATTCAAGTGAGACGGTTAACCAAATCTGGACAAGAACAAATCGTTGATGTGGATTTGTGGAAACTGCTTCAAGAAGGAGACGTGCGCCAGGATCTGCCCCTGCAAGAAGGGGATACCATTGTCATTGGTACAGCCACAGAACTGAGTCCAGATGAAGCAACAGAACTAGCTTCAACCAGCTTTTCGCCAGCAACGATCAACATCAATATTGTCGGAGAAGTGATCCGACCGGGTAGAGTGGAAGTTCCCCCTAATACCCCCTTAGCCCAGGCTCTATTAGTGGCAGGAGGATTTAATAATGATGCTAGAGAACGCTCTGTAGAATTAGTTCGTTTGAATCCCAATGGAACAGTGACTAAGCGACAAGTCTCGATTGACTTTAGTCGAGCGCTGGATGAAGAGAATAATCCCGCTTTGCGTAATAACGATACGATTATTGTATCTCCATCGCGGGTAGCTGAGTTTGGAAATGCTGTAAGTCCGGTGTTTAGGGTCTTAAGCACTGTAGGTGGAATATTTTCTCTTCCCAGAACGGTGTATCGTTTATTTGATGGTTTATTCGATGGTTTCTAATGACTAGCTTTAATTGATCAATTTTAATTAATCAAACCATACTCCTAGGCGATCGGTTTTATTGCTACACTGCTGTCAATTGAGAGGTTCTGAAATCTATGCAAGCTGGTACTCCCCCTAAATCGAATCAAAACGGACATAACCAAAACGGCAACGGTCATAACGGAAATGGCCACAATGGGTATAAGCCCTATCCGGTTGCTATTCCTGCTCTCCCGAATGAGTCGGAGACAGAGGAATTTGATCCGAAGCAGTTGTTGGCGATTATTCGCAGACGTTGGCTGCCACTAGCGGGGGTGGCGATCGCCGTCACCGGAGCCATCTGGGCCTGGACGCTTACCCGTCCCCCAGTTTACCAATCCAATTTTCGCATGTTAGTTGAGCCAATTTCAGAAGACGATGGCTCTAAGGAATTGTTACGGTTAGGCTTGGGGCCAAGCTTTGACTATGCTACTCAAATCGAAGTGTTGCGATCGCCCACCCTGCTAGAACCCCTAGTCCGAGAACTGCAACAAACCTATCCCGATATGACCTATGGGGAATTAGTTGGCAATTTGACCATCCAACAAGCCCTAGGTGACCAAGAGCGATACACCAAGATCTTAAATATCTCCTTCCAAGGAGACGATCCTCAAAAAATCAAAAACGTTTTAGATACCTTACTCAAAGGATATTCCCTGTATGGTATCCAACTGCGACAACTCAGTATCCAACGAGTCGTTCAGTTTGTCGAAGAGCAACTTCCCATCATCCGCGAGCAAGTCAACTCATACCAAGCCGAACTCGAAACCTTCCGGGAACAACATAGCGTCATCGACCCAGAATTCAGAGGCAATGATATTTCTCGCTTGCTCACCGACATTAACAAGCAACAAAAAGAATCACAAGCAAAATTAGCAGAACTACAATCTCTGTATGTCGTCCTGCAAAGACAACTAGGAGCCTCTCCAGAACAAGCCTTGGCCGGAGCAGCCCTAAGTGAATCCTCTCGATACCAACAACTCCTCAACCAACTCCTAGAAATAGAAACCGAAATTGCCGAAGAATCCGTTCGGTTTCAACCCGATAGCCCCAACATTAAAGTCCTCCTAGAGCGACGGCAAAATCTGTTACCTCTAATTGACCGAGAAGCTCAACGGGTCGTTGGCGATAAAGTCATGCCTAATAACGGCGGTCAGCTCACTCCCATTTCAGTAGATTTGAGTAAACAATTGGTAGACACAACCAATCAAGTTCAAGTGCTACAAGTGCGCCTCTCTGCCTTAGCACAAGTCGAAAACCGGCTGAAAGAAGAATTTTCCATTATTCCCAGTTTGGCCAGAGAATATACGGATATTCAACTGAGACTAGAAGTCGCAACCGACAGCCTAGCCCGACTCCTCGAAACTCGGCAAACCCTACAACTCGAAGCCGCCCAAAAATCCGTATCTTGGGAAGTTCTTTCCGAACCCTTCCAACCCGGAGCGCCCATCTCTCCTAATGTCCCCCGTAATCTAGTGTTGGGTCTCTTCGCAGGAACCTTAATGGGATTAGGTGCAGCCTTACTGTCTGAACAACTCGATAACGCCTTCCACTCCACCAACGACCTCAAAGAGCTAACCGGTTTACCCCTATTAGGTATTATCCCCTTTAAGCGAGGCTTGAAACCCATTAGTGCCCCAGAAACCGTTAGGGCTAAAGTAGCAGCCGGTTCCGACCATGAACCCACTCCAGAACAAGCACCCAAACGTCCTCTCAATATCAGTTTAGGCTCTAAGGGCACTTACTACAATTCCTCACCCTTCTTAGAGTCATTCCGTTCCCTATACACCAATATTCGCTTTCTCAGCTCCGATACTCCCATCCGTTCCCTGGTCATCAGCTCCTGTTTGCCCATGGAAGGGAAATCCACCGTATCCATTAATTTAGCTCGATCGGCAGCCGCTATGGGCCAACGGGTGCTACTCGTTGATGCCGACTTACGTCATCCCATTCTCCATAGTCGGTTAGGGTTACCCAATTTGCGCGGATTAAGCAATATCATTACCAGTGAAATTGACCCCCGTGAAGTCATTCACGCTGTTGAAGATCATTTTTATATACTCACATCCGGCCAAGTTCCCCCCGATCCGATCAAGCTATTATCCTCTCGTAAAATGCAGCATCTGATCGAACAATTCCAAACGGAATACGATCTCGTAATTTATGATACACCTCCCAGCTTAGGATTAGCGGATGGTAGTCTGCTGGCGAAGCGTTCCGATGGCATTCTCCTAGTCGTTGCCCTAGGAAAAGCAGGGCGTTCTGAACTCAATCAAGTCTTAGATAACCTCAAAATGTCCTATGTATCAGTTCTGGGCATTATTGCTAATGGAGTTAAAGGGTTTGCTTCCGGTGTAGATTACTATTACCGAAACTATACCCCCAATGAAGACTAAGGGGTTTAACATGGACTCAAATCAGCAAAACATCAACCCTCAATAAACTTGTTGGTTGATGTTCGGGGAGGTTGAATTTTAGAGGGAAACTTAAAACTCTTTGAACTTCACTAGCCTTCCCATGTTGACTTTCATGTTCCATTCTGGAGCAGCCGTTAATACTTCTCCGTATTGTTGGGCAATGCGTTCTGGAGTGAAGTGGGTTTCGAGATAACGACGACCTTGACGACCCATTAATTCAGTTTTTTCCCGATTAGCTGCTAGATCTTTTATGAATTGGGCTAACCCTTCAGAATCTCCATTATCAAATGCTTTGCCAAAATTGACTTCTGATAACATTTGACGGAGATAGGAATGGGGTTCACAAATAGCAGCAACTGCGCGACCCGCAGCTAGAATTCCATAGAGTTTACTGGGAGCAACTAAGCCCTCCATACCAGGACTAATACTGACTAAAGATAGGTCACAGGCGGTTAAGGAGTAGGGTAAGCACTCTTTGTCTTGATAGGGTAAAAAGGTGATGTGATTTAAGCCTAAAATTCTGGCTTGTTCTTGACAGGCTTGATATTTGGCTCCGTTACCAATAAATACAAATTGGATGGGTTCGTTTTTTAGGTGTTGCGCTGCACTGAGAATGGTGTCTATATCATGGCAGCGTCCCATATTACCTGAGTAGAGAACACAGAACTTTTCAACTAGATTATGTTGATGGGCAAACCAATTTTCTGCTTTAGGAATAGGGACAATATGATGGGGGTCTGCCCAACTGTGAATGACTGCGACGCGATCGCCAATTTCCGGACATTGGGCAAGCACTCGGTTTTTCATGCTTGAACTGAGAACAATGACTGATTTGGCTTTGCGCCACACTAAGCGATTGACCTTATTCCAAAGCTCGACTAATTTATGGTTTCTGGAAATAACTTTCAGTTCTACAGCTACATCTGGATACAGATCGTAAATCAGGCAAACATAGGGAACACCAAAACACAGGTTAGCTAAATACCCTAATAGAGGTAAGAAGGGCGGGGCAGTTGTCACTAATAAGACATCTCCGCGACTAGCTGTTTTTAGTAGGTGGAGTCCAGCGCGTAAACTGAAAATCAGACCATTGATCGCTTTACCTCGGATGCGTTGTGATAAGATTCGGGTAGTGCGCGATCGCCGAACAGATAAATGCTCATTTTCCTCTGAGGTCGGAGCATCTTCTTGGGCAAAGGCGTATCCTGGCTGTCCAGTAAAGATATGAACTTTCATCCCCTGACGACCCAGTTGATGGGCGAGTTCTTCAATCAATTGACCCGTAGCTGCATAATCAGGGGGATAATATTGAGTTAATATGGACAACCTTGTTGAATAGGATGCCTTTTTACCATTTTGGCTCGTATTGATTACGCTTAGATTCTGAGTAAAAGAGCGATGCAATTTAAAGTCCTCCTCAACAAGGATAATGATTATATTCTCTTTGCTTGGGTGTTTTTGTGTGGGCTATAATAGACTTCACACTGTTTGTTCTCAATTCCAGTTAAAAGCGCTCGATTTAGGATAATTTATTTAACACAGGATGGCAACCGATCGCCCAGTTGCAGATGTTCGCAGATCAGAGTCACCACTGCTTGGTTCCCTTGTTCATTTAGGTGTACGCTATCCCGAAAGAAGCTATCGATGACCGATGGACTTAATGTAGACCAAGCTTGGTAAACATCGACAACTGGGATTTTCTCTGACTCTAACAATGTAAAAAATTCTGGGTAATACGGTGGGATTTGAGGATTAGGAATCAGATCGAAGCGATTGGGGGTAAAGACCACCAGAATTGGAATATCTTGAGCGCGAATAAACCGAATCATTGCCTGAAGAGTGTCCATGTTTTCGGTAAACTGTTCTTCAGGTTGGAGTTGTGATTGAGGAATTTCTGAACTGGGGGCATTTAAAGGGAAATAACCTTGGATTCTGGGCCAAGCATAGCGACTCCAAGCTTCTGAAATGGCTAACAGGGGAGGGCGATCGGGAAAGTAAATCGAGCCTACAGCATCACTGGTACTGGTAGGTTGTACTAAATCATGAACTCCGATTTGTAGAATCACCAAATCGCTGTCAAAAAGACCAAATTTTTGTAAATATCCCCATTGATTTCCCAGTCCCCAAGAGCCAGATGAAGCATTCAAAATTTCTAGAGGATAACCAGAATTTTCCAGTTGAACTTTAAGCTTTTCAGAAATAGTATCGGGTTGATCGATAGGATTTCCACCATTTAAAACTGAATCTCCAACCATCAAAATTCGTAACGTTCCTGGCGTTTTTTCTGGAGTAATCGGATCGGAGCGTTGAGAATATTGGTTATAAATAATAGTTCTGCCAAACCGCCATAGGTCTTGGTTTGGTTGAAAACGATATCCTGTATCGCTGTCAGCTTGTACAAGGGCTGGCTTTCCTAAGCCAAAACCGAGTCTTAAAATGGTTTCAGTAATCAGAAACAATACTAAAATTGCCAGAGGAATTCGATAGAGATATCTTTTGGGGAAAAGATGGGAGTTTTTCATAAATTAAAGACTATGTTTTAATTCGATTAATTCAGTACCCCTTATTTCTTCTATGAATTTTTTTTGCAAATCCAAATCACAGTACTATTAAATAGTGTTCCTAAAAGAGGAAAGGGAGAAAACATTTTCTTCTCAATAGTGAGCTTCTGGTTTAAAAAAGTTTCTAAGTCCCGATAATCAAAACCTTTGTGGGCGCGATAGGAGGATTTTTGGGCATGAGAGGAGGGAAAGCTTTTGCAATCCCAAAGAATGGCGGCAGAAAAAAGTTCTTGCGGGGTGTAACGCTCATAGCCATATCCGCCTTTGAGGTTCGCTAAATAGCGTCCCGTTTGTTTAACGAATAGGGAGGGGCCAACTTCAATGGGGACGGAAATGACAATTTTGGCATTGGGTTTACAGAGGGGTAAAATTTCATTGAGGATGGCAGCCGGATCGGGGACATGCTCTAGGGTTTCGGTGCAAAAAACTAGATCTAGACTTTGGGGAGTAATTAGGGTATGAGTTTCTGAGGGGAGACCCCATTTAAATCCGGGAATATCTTTTAACGTTTCTTGAGATGCAGTGAGCATATCAGGAGAAATATCGATGCCAAAACCGGATTGAATAAATCCTTGCTCATAGGCCGATCGCAGCAACCAGCCATCCCCACATCCGTAATCCAAGGCACAAGGATACTTTTGGTTGCCTAGGGCATTAAGAACGGCTTGAAATCGAGACTTATGGGCAACACGAGTGAGAGTATTTCCTTTTTCTAGAAGACGTTCTGAGTACGACATAAAAGTAAGGTAATGTGAGTTAGGGCTAGAAACGCGATGGGGATTGAGTTTTAAGTTTAGGTTAGTGTATCACAAGGCATAGAGCTGTGCGGCTATCCCAGGTTTGGGGGATGGATCAGAGGAGAACAAGCAAAATTGACTCACTCTCAAGGTTAGTCTACAGGAGCGTTACAAGTTATTCCCGATCGCCCCGATCTCGATCCATTTCAGGACACTCAGGTGGAGACCATGCCACAGAAGTGGCTAAAATAATCGTCAACTATAGCTTTTATATCTTCAATTTGGCTACCCTATTCCAACATCATGTCTGAATCCATCATCGATCGCATCCAACCCCCCCTCGAACACATCCCCCCTCAATTCAACCCCCTTGTCCTCAAAGGTATACAACTGATTTTGCCCCTGTGGTTACGCACCCAGTGTCAAATCACCCAACTTCACACCCACAACACCCTCACCCTCGCCCACCTCTATCATCAATTCCAACAACAACACATTCGCCTCATTCTCGCCTTTCGCCACCCCAGTACCTATGACCCCTATTCCATGGCTCATTTACTCTGGAGCGCCGTCCCCCAAGCCGCTAAACAACATAAAATACCCCTAAAAGCCCCCGTTCATACTCACTTTATGTACGATCGCGGCATTCCCATCTGGGGTGGAAAATTCGTAGGCAACCTCTTTTCCCAACTGGGGGGGACATCCATCCAACGGGGAAAACTTGACCGAGAAGGACTAAAATGTGCCCGTTCTTTACTCCTTGATGGTCAGTTTCCTCTCACCTTAGCTCCCGAAGGAGGAGTCAACGACCATAGCGAACTCATGAGTCCCTTAGAACCCGGAGTCGCTCAACTTGGATTTTGGTGTGTGGAAGATTTACAAAAAGCCAACCGCTCCGAAAAAGTCGCCATTCTTCCCATCGGCATTCGCTACTCCTTCGCCCAACCCCCATGGGAACAACTGGATCGGCTTTTAAATCAACTCGAAAACGATTTAGGCTTACCGCCCTTGAGCAGCAATTCCCCAGATAATCTCATCCAAGCTCGTTATACTCGACTGCTAAGAATTGGCGAAAGTTTACTCTCCTTAATGGAATCCTTTTACCGCCAATTTTATGATGTAAAATTTGAAGAACTGCCAGACTTAGAAAACCCAAATCAGAACTTCTCACAACGCCTAAACCGGTTACTAGAAAATGCTCTCCAAGTATCCGAGGGCTACTTTAAAATTCAAGCCAAAGGCTCGTTTCTTGACCGGTGTCGGCGCTTAGAACAAGCCGGTTGGGAACGGATTTATCGGTCAGATATTGAAAGCTTATCTCCCGTAGAATCGGGGTTAGGGAATTGGGTCGCTGAAGAAGCCAGTTTACGCATGGGTCATATGCGAATGGTCGAGCGCGTTTGTGCCGTAACGGGGAAATATGTGCGAGAAAAACCGACCGCCGAACGCTTTGCTGAAACTCTATTAATTTTGTGGAAAACGATCACCTGGATTAAAACCGGAAAAGCTGATACTCGCCCCAATTTAGGCCCCTTAGAAACGACTCTCACTGTAGGAGAACCCCTATGGGTGAATGACCGATGGACAGACTACAAAAACAGCCGCCGTCAAGCTGTTTCTGGCTTAACTCAGGATTTGCAAGTTGCCCTAGAAAAATTAATGATTTCCTAAGCTTAATTCGTGCCTGAAGATACTTTATCGTCTTGCTCTATATAACTGCTTTTGCTATACTCCCTAGCAACATTTAGGTTATATAAACTGTAAACAACTATGACTGTTCAAGGCGAACATTTTCGATTTTCAGCAGGTGACAAACTCCATTTAGTCCGTTCAGTCCCTTCCCAGAATTCAGACGCTGAGTATTTTGATTACTTTGCCTATGGGTCATGCATGTGCCCCGTAGATCTCCAGCGTACCCTAGGAGAGCCAACTCATCCTTATATTGTTGGACAAGCGACGTTGCCTGGATATCGGCTTGGATTTTATCGTCGTTCTCTTAAACGAAATTGTGGCGCTTTAGATGTGGTTCCGGATGCAGGAAAATCGGTGGAAGGGGTACTGTATCGACTGCCTTGGCGGTTAAGTGAGTTGTTGGATATTCGGGAAGAAATTCCCCGCAATGGGTATCGCCATGAAACGGTGGAAGTGTACTGTGAAGGGAAGCTTTATAAAAATGTGCGTACCTATGTGGTGGTGGACAAGTTACCGGAAGAATTAGCTCCGAATGATTGGTATTTTAATGTAGTGATGCGGGGGGCAATTACTTGTGGTTTGCCGGAACAGTATTGTTGGGATTTATTTAACCATATGCATCGCTTGCAAGCCACGCAGTTGAGGCGATCGGCTTAGGGGAATGGGGAGATAGGGAGATGGGGAGGTAGGGAGAAGATTCAGTTACCTATTACCCATTGCCTATTACCCATTGCCTATTACCCATTACCTATTACCCATTACCACGCCAAGCGCTGTATTTATTTGAGTTCAAAGCTAGTTCCGCGATAACATCCTTGAAAAGAGGTTAGGGGAATTTGCGTCCGGTTTTGTAATTGGGCGACTAAGGATTGACTATTGGCGGTGGTAGAAGCTTCACCCCAATTGTAGTGAATCATGCCCAACATATTTCCAGTTTGGTGATAGCTATATTCTTCTACGGGAATGCCTTTTGCGCCGGTAATGGTTTGGTCGTAATAGCCATTAATGACAATTTTCTCAATTTTTACGCCGGGAGCGGTGCTAATGTTCCATTGTACGGGTTCGTAGGCAGAGAGGGCGAGGGTGATGGGCCGATCGCGTCTTTCGACTCGAATATCGACTTGTCCGGTAGGATGATATGCTCCACTATGATCCCAACGGGCTTCATAAATACTGATTAAGTGTAATTCGCGATCGCCAACTCCACGAGCTACATATCCGGAAAAATCTCCGGTTCCCCCGATACCGCAGCTATAACCAGGACTAAAGGTGGTGGGGGTAACAGTTTGGCTCAGTTGCTCTTGCAGCCTCGGTTTGAGCCATGTCCAAGCGGCAAACCCAAGGCCAGCCACTAAGACCACTCCTACACCTACGGGAAGAACGGTTTTCAGTAAACGCGCTCCGTCCGACTGACCCCATTGATTGAAGGTTTGTTTTAGGCTTTCTGCGGTATCTTGAAGGGGGTTAGTGTTGCCATCAAGTTGGGCCAGTAGGCGCAAGCTTTCCGGGTTATCGAGCAAGCTTTGAATGGCTGTACCTGTACCGACATAAAACTGGCGCGAGGTGCGGTCAAGTAGGAGCCAATTTTCTTCCTCTTCCAGATGGTAAGGCTCGATGATGGAGTGAACTTCCCCATGTTGCAGAAAGACTTGCCAGGCGATCGCATGGCCAGCGCCCACATCATCTCCGTCAGTATACATGAGTTGCCCAATATCATTATCCCAGTGCCAGGCAACCCAACGGCGATCGCCACTATAACCGAGAGATTTTTCTAACTGTGCATGGGCGGTGAGATTAATCCGTTCAACTAATTTAGACATAATAATGAAAGTTATGGGGTAAGGACTTGGCTTTGTTATACGGTAACCTGTCCTTCTATCCGGGCCAAGTGTTGGGTCAATCAAAAAATTATAGCGCTGGACGCTGGTAAGGGGTGATGGGTAAGGGTAACCAGTTAAGGCTGTAGGTATTAGCGGCGATCGGGCTACAGCTCAAGGTATAGTTAGGACACTTTCTGTTGCCTTTTGCCTTTTTCCTCCCCATGAATCCTACTGCTGAATATACCTGTGCCTATTGTGGAGAAGTGAATACCACGTTTATTGATTGGAGCGCTGGCAGTGAGCAATCTTATATTGAAGATTGCCAAGTCTGTTGTCGTCCCAATGTTTTGTATGTCCGCATTGATGAAGAGACGTTCGAGATTGAGATCGATACGGATTATGTGGAATAGGATTTAAGAAGGTTCGGGTAATTCTGGCTCTGGTTCTTCCATGGTTTCCGAGGCGACTAAGCTTTCTTTCAGGGAGTTGAAGGGTTGGGGGAGGTCTTCTAATTGGAAATATTGATGAAATTTAGGGGTAACTTGTAGGCGAAAGGTACGATCGCCCATTTTCTTACGTTTACGCACTAATCCCAATTCTACCAGTTCTCCCACATGCTGATAGGCTCCACTGCCGCGCAGGTCTACTAACTCGGTTTGTAAGATGGAACCGCTTAAGGCGATCGCGGCTAAGGTTCGCAGCGCACCCACCCCTAACTCAGCCGGAAGTAAGCTATGGGTGAGTTCTTGAAAGGATTCTCGCAATTGTAGACTATAGCCAGAGGGGGTTTCTAAAACCTCTAGGGCACTATCCCGATGAGCATAATCAGAAATTAGCTCAATGAGGGCTTCTTCGGTATCTTCTTTGCTGCATTGTGCCAATTCAGCTAGGTCATTTAAGCTAACCGGTTGACCTTTTAAGTACAAAATGGCTTCAAGGGTGGTGGCTAAACGGGGCATAGTTGGGATTCAATAACCTAGTAACCCTTTAGTCTAACTGTCTTCCGGTTAATTCGACAAAAATATCTTCTAAGTTGGAAGGTCGAACCATTAAACCGGTTTTATCAGGTTGCTGTTCGAGATACTGGTTGGCTGCGGCTAAGTCAGGGAAAAAGAGGTAATCCCAGCGATCGCCTTTTTGTTTAACGACTAAGCCTTCTCCATGTTTTTGCCGCAGTTCTTCTAGGGTTCCTAGTTCAATTAAATGACCCCCATCCATAATGCCGATGCGATCGCATAAATATTCTACTTCTTCCATATAATGGGTGGTTAGTAACATGGTCATTCCTTGCTCGTTTAAGCCGCGAATAATTTCCCATAACCGCCGACGGGTTTGGGGATCTAACCCTACAGTCGGCTCATCTAGAAATAAGATATCGGGTTCGTGGAGCAGCGCTCTGGCAATTTGTAGACGGCGCTTCATTCCCCCAGAGAGGGTTTTTACCCGGTCTTGACGGCGATCGGCTAATTCCACATACTCTAACCATCGATCGATTTTCTCCTGGCGCACCCGATTGGGAATGTGATGTAAGCGACCATGAAACTCCATATTTTCCCAAACGGTTAAATCAACATCGACGCTGGTTTGTTGCAATACCACGCCAATCTTGCGTTTTACCTGTTGTCCTTGCCGCACCACATTATACCCAGCTACCTCGATCTTGCCGTCTGTGGGTCGGGTGAGAGTGGTTAACATGCGAATAGTTGTAGATTTTCCTGCTCCATTGGGCCCGAGTAGGCCAAACATTTCCCCCGGTTGAATGGCAAAGGAGAGATGATCGACGACAGGCACTTGGTTATAGACTTTACAGACGTTTTCTAGAGAGACCGCAGCACCCATAGGGTTTGACCGGTTGAAAGTTTACTTAATATATCTTAACACTTTGTGGAGGGTTGCTCAAGGGTTTGTACAGTAAGGAGCGATCGCCACCCTATATCATACCCATACTCCATTCTTATACCCCATCCTATCGCCCATCAGTCCCCACTCACAGAAATCGGGTTGTCCGAAGCCATAAGCGAAAGGGCCGGAACTATGTCAGAATGTTCACAGTATTTTTGTTCTCCTTCGTGATTAAATAACCCATTGTGTTTGTTCTTAGCGGTTACGAATACTTCTTAGGCTTTCTGCTGTTATGCAGCTTAGTTCCCGTGTTGGCACTGGGCGCTTCCTATATCCTGCGTCCCAAAGGCGTTGGCCCAGAATGCCGCACCACTTACGAATCCGCCGTTGAACCGGTGGGAGGGGCGTGGATTCAATTCAACATTCGCTACTATATGTTCGCCCTCGTCTTCGTTATTTTTGATGTAGAGACCGTGTTTCTCTATCCTTGGGCAGTAGCCTTTAGCAAGTTAGGCCTGTTAGCCTTTATCGAAGCCTTAATTTTCATCGCCATTCTGGTGGTGGGCTTAGTTTACGCTTGGAGAAAAGGAGCATTGGAATGGTCGTAGGTTCGAGTAAAACAAATATGACACAAAATCTGATTAATCCCGTTGAACGCCCCCAAGTCACTAGCGAACTGTCGGAAAATGTGGTTCTGACTACGGTAGAAGACTTATATAACTGGGCAAAACTCTCTTCATTGTGGCCGCTGCTGTATGGTACAGCCTGCTGCTTTATCGAGTTTGCGGCCTTGATTGGTTCCCGGTTCGATTTTGACCGCTTTGGTTTGGTTCCCCGTTCGAGTCCCAGACAAGCGGATTTGCTGATTACAGCCGGAACCATCACCATGAAGTATGCTCCGGCTTTGGTGCGCTTGTATGAGCAAATGCCGGAACCCAAGTATGTGATTGCTATGGGCGCTTGCACCATCACCGGGGGCATGTTTAGTATGGACTCTCCTTCGGCGGTGCGCGGTGTGGATAAGCTGATTCCGGTGGATGTGTATATCCCTGGTTGTCCTCCCCGACCGGAGGCAATTATTGATGCGATTATTAAGTTACGCAAAAAGATTGCCAATGAAACCATTCAGGAACGCCGCAAAATCCTCCAAACCCATCGCTATTATCAGGTGGCTCATAAGATGAAGGTGGTTGAGCCAATTTTGACGGGTGAGTATCTCCAGTCTGCAACCAGACAAGCGCCCCCGAAAGCGTTGGCAGAAGCCTATGGAATGCAAATTCCAGCAGCGTTAGAAGGTGAGAAACAGGAGGAAGTTTAGGGTGGCTGAGGAAAATCAAGAGTTAGCACAGGAAACTGCTGGGCCGGTTTCGAGCTGGTTGGGTGAGAATGGGTTTGCCCATGAGTTTTTAGGGCGCGATCGCTCTTCGGTAGAATTGATTAAGGTAGAACCCCAAGTTCTCTTACCCATTGCTTCGGCTCTTTATGCCTATGGGTTTAATTATCTGCAATGTCAAGGCGCGTATGATGAAGGCCCCGGTCAATCATTAGTCAGTTTCTATCATTTGCTGAAAGTGGATGATAATGTGGTTGAACCGGAAGAAGTGCGCTTAAAAGTCTATGTGCCTCGCGATAACCCGAAAGTGCCTTCGGTCTATTGGATTTGGAAAGCGGCGGATTTCCAAGAACGGGAATCCTATGATATGTACGGGATTGTCTATGAAGGTCATCCCAATCTCAAGCGCCTACTGATGCCAGAAGACTGGGTAGGTTGGCCCCTGCGGAAGGATTATATTTCCCCCGATTTCTACGAATTGCAAGATGCGTATTAATCAGTGTTTGTTCTCATAGGGGCGAAACATTTTTTGCCCCTATGAGAACAATATTTTATTCTATACTTAATTCTCGGAGAATGACAGAAGAGAAATAATATCGAGTTAGGTTTTCAATTTTTGATCAACGAACGACTCGCCACAGGAGCAAAAGTCCAACGGTGAGGGCGGATACGGTGGGTAACCATCCAGCCATAACTGGAGGAAGTGCGCCGCTTAAGCCGAGAGCATCGCCGACCGACATGAGGAGATAGTAGGTAAAGATAATTAAAACGCTGATGCCAAAGCCAGTGGCTCTTCCGGCGGTGCGTTGGGGGCGAGTTCCTAGGGCGGCTCCCATGAGGCCAAAGGCGATACAGGCGAAGGGAATGGCGAAGCGCTGATGAATGCGGATTTGCAGTTTGCGAATTTGTTTTTCATCGCCACTCATCCTCACAATTTCGAGGTAGTTGAGGGACTCAGCGATGTTCATTTCTTCGTATTTTGTACCAATGGAAGCGAGATCCAGGGGAGCGCGGGGGAGTTTGAGTTGTTGGCGATCGAATTTGACGATATTTTTGAAGGAGCCGGATTGATCGACGACGTAGATCGTGCCGTTGAAGAAGTCCCAGGTGCTTTCCTCGGCGTTCCAGGAAGCGGCTTCGGAGATGATGATTTGTTTAAATTGGGATTGGGATCGGTCAAGGATGGTGAGGCCTTTCATTTCTTTGCCGTCGAAAAATTCGGCATAGAATAACCGGGTTAAGACGCGCACTCTTTTCCCGTCGGCGAGTTCTTTTCGCTGATATTCGGGATAAAAGATGTTCATTGCCTGTTGGAGGGGCGTTTCTTGTTTGAGCGCTCGCTCTAGGGTGAGGGTGGCTTCTCGTTTGGCGGCAGGAACGACGAGTTCGTTGAAGGTGAAGGTGATGCCGGTGAGACAGATGCTGAAGATGAGGGTGGGAATGAGGAGACGGTAGAGGCTTACGCCACAACTGCGGAGGGCGATCAGTTCGCTGTCACTGGAGAGACGACTGTAGGCGATGATGCATCCGAGTAGGAGGGCGGTGGGAATGGCGAAGGAGATGAAGTAGGGGAGTTGGAGGAAGAAGACTTTGAGGGCGATCGCCACGGGCAGGCCCGCTTCGCTCACTTGGCGGACGAGATCGAAGACTGTGCCGATCGCCACACCTACAGAAGTAAAGGCTCCGAGTCCAAAGAGAAAGGGGGAGACAAGTTCCTGGATCAGATAGCGATCCATGACGGAGATGGGGGAAATTTTGGGCCGTTGGGGTTTATAGTCTTCCGGGGATACGCTAGAAGTCATAAAGGTATTTGCAGTTAAGGGTTGTGACTCACCGTTGGAAATTATCGCCTAAATAGTATTGTCGCACTCTGGGATCTTCATAGAGTTCTTCGGCATTGCCAGAGGCGAGGATTTCGCCATCACGCATAATATAGGCTCGGTCGGTAATGGCGAGGGTTTCGCGGACGTTATGATCGGTGATCACGATTCCTAAATGGCGATCGCGCAGGTTAGCGACTAGGGTTTGAATTTCGGAGACGGCGATCGGATCGACTCCGGCAAAGGGTTCATCTAAAAACAAAAATTTGGGCCCCTCTTTACCCGCAGCCAGAACTCTGGCTAACTCGGTGCGTCGTCGTTCTCCTCCGGAAACTTGAATGCCCTTGGTCTGGGCAACCGTAGAGAGTCGAAATTCTTCTAAGAGCTTTTCTGTGCGCCAATGCCATTCCCGGCGCGGCACTTGGGTTTGTTCCAAAACCAGTAGAATATTTTGGCGCACGGTCAGATAGCGAAATATACTGGGTTCTTGGGGTAAGTAGCCGATACCGAGTTTCGCCCGTTGGGAAATTGACAGGGCAGTAATATCTCGATCGCCCAGCCAAATTCTACCTTGACTGGGTTTTTCTAGCCCCGTTCCCATATAAAAGGTGGTGGTTTTGCCAGCCCCATTGGGGCCGAGTAATCCCACGACTTCTCCTTGTGCCACAGAGAGATAGACGCGATTGACCACCATTCGTTGTCCATAGGATTTATGAACGTTATCCAATACTAATTTCATGACTGATGACTCCTTGTTTATAAATCAGGAGTGGGGGGAAGGGGATCGGGATTACCAGCGTTATCGGTAGATTCAGGCACAATATAAATGGCTTCCACTTGTTGCCCTTGGCTTTGGGGGAGGGCGACAAACCGACCTTCATCAATCAGATAAGTCACGGTTTCTCCTCTGAGGCTATTGCCTTCTTGCAAGACGTAGACATTACCACTGAGGACAATGCGCCGTTCTCGGCTAAAGTATTGAGCTTGGGCGGCTGTGGCTTGGATGTTACGGGCAGGATAGAGGACTTGTACATTCCCCCTAGCGGTGAGGACACCGGTTCTAGCGTTGGCTTCTTGGATGTCTGCTCGCAGGGTAATGGCCCGATTTTGGTTATTTTGGGAATAGGCTGCCGGTAGGCGACCGATGCCTAGAGTCATGGGGACTATCAGGGCTAATGTGCCTAATAAATGACCCCAATGGGGCGATCGCAGTATTCTCATAAGTGCTAAGTCCTCTCCGTTGGATGGGTCTCTCTTTTCTTTACCTAGGATACTTTGACAACTCCCCTGTCTACAGACTAGGGGAGTCTCGCGTCATCATAGCTCGTTCAGATAATGTTTTCTTACCACAATCTACGACGCAATTCGGACAAATCTGACTTGTCTCATTCGCGTTTACCTTAAATCACAATGGGTCACGATGGGTATGGATTACAGCGATCGCGTTGCTTCCAAAATTAAGCCTGCCAAGCTAGTAGGGTAAGCTCTGGGTAGAGTACAGGGTCACCCTATATGTAGATATGTAGGAAGCCCGTGACGAGGATTGAACTCGTGACCTCACCCTTACCAAGGGTTGGACGGTGACTCACTGGTGTCCATGATGTTTATACATTCTATCTTGCCTTTATTCGATTGTGTCCGTGTTGTGTCCACAGTTGAAGAAGTTGAATAAATAATCATGGTTGATGAGAGAATCAACTTTTATGGCAAAAAAAAGAGAGAGTAAGTTGTTATGCTTACTCTCTCTGTTGATTAACTAATCATCTTTACCTACAGCATTTAATGCAGCTATTCCTATACAAAAACACCTTAGATGGTTGAGAGATTGGCTCAAAGCACGTGACACCATTGATGTGTTTAACGTGCTAATACCTTGTGTGGTGATATTAACGGCTATAGTCTACATGCTCAGATAATTAAAAAACCGAGTAAGTCATCACACTTACTCGGTTAATGGGCTACAAATATCTCATACAACTATCCCCTTCATTCTCTAACCCCACATACGTTGCCATTAAACGCCCTCTATCACTTCTCAACCCACGCTGTAAACTCTCTGGGCTATCTGGGTTATCCACTCTCTCCCACCAATAACCAAATCTATCCGTCACCCTATGACCCGGTAGGATTGCCCTCATCATCTTATGGGTAAAGTGACCGGTTCTCATTAACTGTTCCTTGTTCAGCACTTTACCCGCGTAAGGGTTGAGTTTTGGTTTGGGGGTGAGTATCTCATCAACCTTAGCCCGGTGACTTTTCTTGGCTTCATCACGCCCTGATCGGGGAGATGAGATGATTTCCTTGTCACCCTCTAGCCGGTAAACAATCCCCCCATCATCAAAGTCAACGGTAATGATTTTGCGCTTCAAAAGTTCGGCAACAATCTGGGATGAAATGTAAACCCCATCAGACATAGAACCATAGCCAATCTTCTCTAGTAGCGCTTTGGTCTGGTCAGATAGCGTTAACGTTGTTCGGTTCCGATTAGAACCCTCTTTTCTTGACGCTTGAGAGTGTAGACCTATCTTCTGTGTATGCATAATTAGTGTAATAGTGATTGACGGTGATGTTGATTGTATGCATAAACAGTTTCACTGTCAATAAAAAACCCCCATCAATCGTGGGGGTTTTACCCTAAATATTTACCCTAAGATTTCTACAGCATAGTAGGCGTGGTTATACGTGAATTATCAAACCACCATGCACGCTCATTGGGGTCTGATGCCATGTCCTCAAGCCAAGATTGAACCCTTGGGTCAGGAGATGTAAGATGGGGGTCAAATTGGACGTAATAAACCCACTCATTAACATCTAAATCGTATGAAACGCAGTCAATAGTATGGGTATACTCTTCAGGCAATCCATTAACTTTAACCTTGTCACCCACGTTAAACCTATTCATCTCTGGAATAGCAGACTTATCAACGTAGGTGTAATAAACGCGGTCATCATGCCCAACATATGTGGGGACTAACACTTGGTGTGTCATAATCAAAAGGCTCCAATTGTGGTACTGACACAGTTGGGGAAGTCCTAGGGTAGTGCGTCACCACTACTCTCAGGGCGTTCAATCCAAAACTGATAACTCCCATCATAAGCTTGACTGTCAGTTAAATCAATACGCTATATCTAATGATATCGATCAATAAAACTCTATTGTACAGTAGCGCTCTGGCTTCACCCCCGTACTACTCAACCCATGCTCATAGCGCCTCAAATTTGAGCTACAAGACGCTTCACCCCCCTAAATGACCAATCATACAGCCAACCCCTCTAACTCTACGATGCCCACAGGGTAAGGGTTTCAGCCGTCAAGTAATACATAGCATATTACATGCTGCATATATAACTACAGGATGTCACACACTACATTGCACATTACTACTGTACAGTAGAGCTATGGGTTGCAATAGACTTTAACGATAATATGCAACGCACATTATAAGTAAAAATCTATGATTTAATGCAGACTACTACCGTACAGTAGGTTTATTGCACATTACCAATCTGCGTTAAGTCACATCATTGCACATTACCCAAAAAAACGTTTTGTTTTCACTCTGTACTATCACAACCCTATAGGAGTTTGATAGTACAGAGTGAAAACAAAGTGAAAGTTATCAAGCCATGACAAAAGGAAATTGTGGCTACCTATGACGATAGCCACGTGAGGATGATTGCCAGGAATTTTATTCTTCCCTAGGGGTCAGCTCATCAGCCTAGGGGTCAGCTCATCAGAGGGGTAGTAGATGTCTTTTTTCCACTCCTCTTCTCTACTTGTTCCAACGTTGATTTTTAACCCCCATTTCCCGTCCTCATCCTTGGGGTGAGTGATAACCCCTTCCCTAGAGTTACCCTGAGCATCTTTAACCCAAACTTTGTCACCTACAGAGTAGCCGTCGGACTCTTCTCTAGGCGATAACCCTTCTGACGGGAATCGGTGGCTCATCCACTCTCCTTTACTGTTCTTGAACTCTACTCCCCACTCCCCATATCTATCAGGGGGGTTAGTAATGGTTCCCTCCCGTTTACCGTTGGCGGTAGTGACCCAAACGTTATCCCCCCTAGAGAACGGTAAGTCATTCTGATTGAAAGTTTGGGGTTTTACTGTCTCAACTGTCTTATTATCCTGTACCCCTTGCCCTGTATGGGTTTGAGGGTGAGACAGTAGACTGTCTTGAACTGTCTTGTTACTGTCTTGTCTGTCTTGTTCTGCATCCCCATCATCATTGGTTGAGACAGACGAGACAGTGTGAGACAGTGGGTTTTGTTGTACTGTCTTGTTGTCAAAAGCTTGTGCTGACTGGGTTCCAGCGTCTTGAGACAGTTGAGACAGTGAATTCCCAAAGTTTTGATTGAGTTTGTCTAGGGATTCAATAGCCCATCCTCTAACCTGCTTTCCGTTCCGGTAAAACTTCTCTGGTTGATAGCCCAAATGGGTCAAGCAATCTTTAATCCGTCTTGACTCCTTTGAGTTGTGGGATTTAGGCTCAGGCATGTCTAGATGCTCAAAGCAGTCTTTGACCGTAGTTGTCTGTTCTCCCCTTTCAAGTAGTGCATCCCTGAGAAACTCTACCCATGGGTCTTGAGACTCATAACCCTCATTGTTGATGGCTAACGCTTCCTCTTCAAACTCCGTTAGATACCACTTTTCACCCTTAGCCCATAGAGCGTATGCAGCGCCCCATATTTGGTCACGCTCTTGAGTGAGTAACTCACGATTAACCCGTCCGTTACAGGAGATAACCCAAAACCGTCTAGAGCCAGTGGGGTCATTGAGAAACTGGGTTTGGTTGGTTGTGCCACAGATGACAAACCCCCGCTTACACTTCTCTGTCTTGCGTCCGTAGGGGGGTCTAATTTGGTCAGTGGTTGCTGACATTGACTGCTTTATTTTGCTGATAGCCGTCTTGCTGAAAGCGTTTTCAATCTCTGCCAACTCAATAACCCATGATTGGTGAGCCTTTAATAGCTCGTCTTTGTTGCTGCTATCTAGCTTGTCCAGAGAGTCGGTAAACCAGTCACCAGCAAGGACGTTAAAGAATGTGGATTTACCGATACCTTGGGAACCATGGAGAACTAGCGCTGTATCCATCTTGCATCCTGGTGTCATAGCCCTAGCTACAGCGCCTATAAGCCACTTGACCAGGAAGGTTTGATGTAATGAGTCACTTGTGCCTAGATAGCGTCTAGCAATGTCATTTAGAACCGATACGTCATCCCCATACTTCTCATGACATCCCTTGAGATACTCCTGTATGGGGTGGTAGCTGTCCTTCTTAGCTTCAATGCCTAGGACACGATAGAACGTATCAACGGAAGTGTACAGGTCAGAATCAGCACAGCCACGCACCCATAGCGCATCACCATCTACACCCTCACCGGGGGATGACTCAATCTCTTTAGACAGTTCGTTAAACCTGAGATGAACCCCTAAACCATTAATGGCTAATTGAGCCTTTTCAATGGGGGAGAGTTTAGCGCTACCGCTTCCCTTCCTTTGGTCAGTTTTTCCTTTGGCTTTTGGCTCTGGGAATTGCTTCTCCCATTGAGCGATAGTCATTGCGGTCTTGATGACCTTATCAAAGTCGCCACCGTTGACGATAAAATCATCCATTCCTTTAACGTCCTTGATTGTCAGCTTCTCACGGGTTGGGATGTCGGTTGCTTCCCACGTCCCAACTCGTACCTTACACCCCCTATCTTCTAATACTTTCGCCAGCTTACGCCATGCTCGGTAAACGTCCGGGTTTACCCTAAAGTCAGAGTCAGGGATTAGGGTTACGGGTCTATCCTTCCCACAGAACGCTCTTAGGGTGTCTACCAACTCAGTTGATTCCGGTTTGAGTCCCATTGTGCAACCTGGAATGGACAGAGTTATATAACCGTTCTCAAGTCCACACGCTGCCTTTTTTGCCCCTTCTGTGATGACGATAGGGAGGTTATCAAAAGCGGTCATCAGAACCCATAGTTCCTTGTCGGATTTAACCGTAGACAAGTGCTGTTGATTTTTTTGGGCTACCAGTGGAAAGTCACTTAACCGACCACCAAGAAGGAGAGCATCATAACTACAGCCCTCTCCTTCTTGTCTCTTCCTGCATTTGTACTTAGCGCCATTACCAGGGTTCTTTAACCGCAATTGCCAAGACTTCCTATTTGGTTTCCCATCAGCATCTATACCGGTAACGGTGAACCCAGATTCATGATGTTTGAACTGCTTTAACAGGGTTGGGTTAGTGATTCCCGATTTTGCCATCTGTTGAGCAAACCAATCCTCTAGCGAAACGTGGGAATGATTCTCATTTTGTGGTATACTGGTAGTATTAGAAGAACTACCCGTTGCGGACACGACGGTATTTGTATTACTATTGTACATTAATCTTTTAGTGTTTTTGAATGACCGGTAGGGGTGACCTCCGGTCGTTTCTTTTTTGTGGTTACCCCACATTCAATCATTTTACATTAACTCTCTCTAATTAAAGTCTTTCAATTACCTCTAACGCTTCCTTTATTTTGGCTTTAATCTTACCCCCTGAGTTAGCTTTTAACGATAGAGCGTCATTCAATATTTTAACGACTTTATCTAACTCACGATGTTGACTAGGTGGCTGTAAATCCCCACAATCTAGCGCCCTAGCGTAAGCTAAAACGTCATCTATTAGCGTCACTGGTATCCTTACCGGTTTAGTCTCCTTACATGATTTCCACTTGCTATGAACGGGTCTTAATCCAGTTGTGTTACTCTTGTGCTTCATTTTAGGTTACCTACTTTCTCTCTACCGTACAGTAGCATAGTAGGCAAGGGCAAGAGCTATTATGCTTTTTTCTTATAATTAAAATAGTGATGATAGATAAGTGTCTACTGTTCAATAGGTGCAAGTATCACAGCTATTTACCCTAAAAATTTACCCTAAATTCTTTTCAACACATACCCATTTACATCTCTGGTAACTCTACGCTTGCATCAGGTGAGAAGTAATGCCGGTCTAACATCTCTCCTGATGTCTCAAATAGATGAGCAATGGTGGCTCTATCTACACCCATTCTAAGATAGAAGCTTGCAGAGGTGTTTCTAAGGTTGTATGTGGGCAACTTCTGTTTAATCAATCCATCATTATACAACCCATCGATTACCCTCTTAAACACTCTGTTAGTAAAATTTTGTAGATTGATGTAGCCACCAGTAATAGATGAAAAAACCAGACAGCTTAATAAGTCTGGTTTCAATGCGTTCTTACAGTTAGTCACCCCTTCATCTATGTCTGCTGCTACAGGTAAAAAGTAGCCGTTAACCATTGGGACAAGATTCAGTCCCATAAGTGCATCCATCAAACAATCATTCAGTCTGTCATTAATAGGAAAATAGCGGGTTTTTCCATTTTTGGTTCCCTTGAGAACACCTAATGAATAGGATTTATTGAAGCGTATTTTCCCCCCTTCAATATCACCCCAGGTTAGCGCTATCGCCTCACCTGGTCTGCAACCGGTCAACACCAAAAACTCAACAAACCGATAATAGTTGCTATGTGAATAAGCGCTTTTATGTGGGCAATATTTATCGCTTTTGAGTGCCTCTAAGATAGCTGCTACTTCATCTACTGAGTAAGCCTTCTGTGTTCGGTTGCTGTCTCTTTTTTGTTGTTTCCTACTGGGTAGTTGTTTTTTGACTTTTCCCCAATAACTTTCTGCTATCTTTCCATGCTCATAGGCAAGGTTACTTGCTGCAATGATGTTATTCAACAATCTCTCAAGTGTTGCACCACCATAATAGAGAAGTAAAGCGGTTACTAACCCTTTGGCGCTATGTGAAATTAGTTCACTCGGTGATAATCGCCCAATAGCGTTGTCAACCATTGCCCAATGGTTCTTTTGTGTGGTTAACGGTGCATCGTTGCGCTTGATATCTTTGTAAAACTCCCAAACGTCATCTAATCCCCATTGAAGTGACTCCTCCAAAAACGTCACCATTCTATTTTCGTTGTCGATATGATTCTGGCTGTACGCTTGCAGGGATGGGTCAAACTTGCCTAAATGGATATCCCGTTTAATCTGACCGATTACACTTTGGGTGATACTCATGTCTAATGGGTCATCATACCTACCCAAATTTGATAGAGTGTATCGCTTACCTAGGTACGACCATCTTAGGCGTATATACCCATTACGATTTTCTGGTTGAATTTTTGGTAATCGCTTTTTCATAGTGATTTGTGGGTTTAGTTTGTCCACAAACACACAATGAGTCACTTAAGGGGTTAACCCAATCAACGAAACCGTTACCAGTAAGGAAGCCCGTGACGAGGATTGAACTCGTGACCTCACCCTTACCAAGGGTGTGCTCTACCACTGAGCTACACGGGCAGTGTATTGACTACATCCTAATTCTGAACTCTAGGTCAGAAGAGGCGGTGATGGGCCGAGCTGGATTTGAACCAGCGTAGGCATTGCCAGCGGATTTACAGTCCGCCCCCATTAACCACTCGGGCATCGACCCTTTCGCTCACCGACTTCCTAATTTAGCATAAGGTTTAGTAAAAACACAACCCCCTAGGAATTTTTTTTTGAGATTGGGATTTATCGATCTGGGGAATTGTCAGAAGATGCTGGTGGGCGGGGCGATCGCCCCCTTCCGGGTAAGCCAGGAATCCATCGCCGATCCTTAGCCGGTTTAGCCGTTTTTCCTGGACGGGGAGGACGATGGGGAAAGTCACTCTCATCATAAATTTCCCCCACCAACTCTTCTAAGACATCTTCGAGGGTAACCAGTCCCACCGTTCCGCCATACTCATCCACAACGATCGCCAAATGAATCCGACTTTGGAGCATTTCCTTTAACAAATCGCTCACCTCTTTGACCTCTGGCACATAAACCGGGGAATCCATTGCCGTCGTTATCGGAGCAGAATTGCGCTCTCCTGGAGGTAGATTTTTCAGGGTTTGCAGGGCACGTTTAAGGTGAACCACCCCTAGGATTTGATCTTTCGACTCTTCCTGAACAGGAATGCGGGAAAATCCGGTTTCCAAACAGAGATTCACCAACTCTTGCAACGTCGCTTCATGGGAAATCGTCCGCATATCAATCCGGGGTTTGACCACATCTTTAGCAGTTAGCTCATCGAGCATCAGTGCCTTATTAAGCAACTCATGCTTATAGAAATCCAGTTTGCCCTTACCGCCCAAAATTTCAATCATCAGTTGCAAATCTTGCAGGGAAGCGTCATCCTGGGTAGCATTGCCCTGGAAAAAGCGAATCGCACTTTGGGCGATCCATTCCAGAAAATCGATAATCCCGATCGCCGATAATGCACGGGATAGCCAATAAATGGGTAGCACCACCGCCTTAAAAAAGGCCAACACATTATTGATAGCCAGGGATTTAGGCGTAATTTCACCAAAAATCAACACCAGAAATGTAATCACCGCCGTTGCCACCCCTAACCCTGCATTGCCCAACCAGAGGGCAAACAGGTTACTGGTTAGGACAGCCGAAAAATTATTAATCAGGTTATTACCCACGAGGAGAGTGGTAATAAACCTGGTTCGTTGTTCTAAAACCAGGCGAAAAATGCCTTGAGGGTCTCCCTGTTCTTTAATCAGGGCGCGAAGTTTAAAGTTATCGAGGGCAGTAATAGCAGTTTCTGAGCCAGAGAAGCAAGCGGAGAGGACTAACATGACGATTAAAACCGTCGCATCTAGCCAGATGGAGCCAAGCAAAGGGCCACTTTCAGCCGCCGCCAGCACAGGGGAAGTAAGAGGGTGGGGAATCACCAGAATCTTGGATAAGAAAGCAATACTTCATTATGGATGATTCTTGATGGCATTCAAGGGGGATTTGAGCCAAGTTTTCCACCCCAGACGATCTTGAGATTACATCGATCGCCGATAGAGTAACCAGACAAACAAAGGGGAACCCAACAGAGCCGTCACCGCACCTACGGGTAATTCCACTGCACCCAACCGGGAGAGCAAGTCCGCCAACGTTAGCACCCAAGCGCCTCCGAGAGCCGAGAGGGGAATAATCCAGCGATAATCATTACCACCAATGAGTAAGCGAATACCATGGGGAACAATCAGACCCACAAAACCGATTAATCCGGCAATACTGACCGCGCCAGCCGCCAGTAAGGTAGCCGTAGAGCCAATGAGGAGACGCGATCGCCCCAAGGATACGCCTAATCCTACCGCTAAATCATCGCCTAAATTGAGTACATTGAGCGATCGGGCTAAGAGAATAGCGCCGATCAACGCCACCAGCAAATAGGGAGCCGCCACCCGCACCTCCGACCATCCCCGACCATTCAAGCTACCCACCAACCAATTGAGCGCCTGCTGAATGCGGCTATCGGCCGATAATAACAGCAACGTGGTCTGAACCGCCCCAAACAGGGAAGAGATCGCCACACCGCCTAAAATCAACCGCTCTACAGAGATGCCATTCCCACTGCGAGCCAACCCATAAACCAGAGTCGTGGTTAAAACCGCCCCTAACCAAGCCCCCAAAGGTATCCAACTTTGGGCAATTCCCAAGGTCACCATTGCCACCGAGACTAAACCCGCACCCGCAGAAATACCGAGTAAAAAGGGAGTCGCTAAAGGATTGCGTAACATCCCTTGCAACAACGCGCCAGAGGTTCCCAAAGCTGAACCTACGCAAACCGCCGCCACGACTCTAGGAAGTCGCAACTGCCAAATAATCGTTTGATTCACCCCATCTCCCTGATGCCAGAGAGCCTGCCAGAGTTCAGTTTGCGTCAGGGGAACCGCACCAAACGAGAGAGAAAGGGCTAAGGTTAAGCCTAAGCCAACGCCGATCAACAGGAAAATGGAGAGGATACGAACCGGGGTCATTGAATTTGATATAACAATTAAAATGAATTGACATTATCCAAGTATCGATGAATATCACCCGCAAATGGTCAGCCAAACAGCAAAGAGCCAGGGAAATCCTTATTCGGCTGAAGCGTTTGTATCCTGATGCTACCTGCACGTTAACCTATGAAACCCCCGTACAGTTGTTGGTGGCAACCATTTTATCCGCCCAATGCACGGATGAGCGAGTGAATCAAGTCACGCCAGAATTATTCCGACGCTATCCGGATGCCCCCAGGTTAGCGGATGCACCGTTAGAGGAATTGGAGGCTTTGGTGCGATCGACCGGATTCTATCGCAATAAAGCTAAAAATATAAAAGGGGCTTGTCAAGCGATCGAGCAAGAATTTGGCGGCCAAGTGCCTAAAAGAATGGAAGAATTGCTCACACTTCCCGGAGTCGCTCGCAAAACCGCCAATGTTGTCCTCGCCCACGGTTTTGGCATCAATATGGGGGTAACCGTTGATACTCATGTCAAGCGTTTAAGCGATCGCCTAGGCTTAACCGAACACAAAGATCCCATTCGGGTAGAGCGAGACCTCATGCGTCTTCTCCCCCAACCCGATTGGGAAAACTGGTCAATCCGCCTCATTTACCATGGTCGCGCCATTTGTAAGGCGAAAAAACCCGATTGTGATAATTGTCAGTTAGCAGATTTATGTCCGTTTAATCAAGCTACAGACCTCGCCTCTAAGGAGAAATAAAGGGGGTTTCGGCTGTCGCCGACATGAAAGGGGGAGATCTTAAGGAAGACGCTACAGGTGTGACCCATAACGTGATATTCTGTCGTTGAATGACCCTCACCTCCTGACCTGCGAGCAACGTTGTCTCTTCGGTGCAGGTGGCCGGCCACCATGACCCTCGGTAATACACCCGTCCCCGTCCATAGGGAGGAATGGGTTGGTGAACCACACCTTCCCCTTCCAGAAAAACCACGGGGTCAGAGCTTGTCCAGGGTAAGGGAAGTGTGGCAACTTGAGACGATGGTGCAAACCAACCGCAAACCTGTTGCCACAGGTTGACCCTGGGATGTGTTGTGTCCAGATTCATAGAGTTGTCTCCAATGTGAACCCACTCCTCTGTCACCAGTCACTTTTATGTGACATTGCTATTCTGGCTGAATGTCTCCCGACTTGTCAAGAGGTTGCCCTGTAGATTTACACAAACCGTTACAAAACGAGAATCGACAAGGGTTATTCAGTAATAATAGGGTTGGTTCCCGATCGCGATTTTCCAGCGCTATTATCTTGGTTCGATTCAGAAACTATGCAAGCCCCTACTTCCTTCAATCTGTGGCAACTCACGGAAGATTATCTAGAAACAGCTCCCAATCCAGAGGCAATGGAGGAAAAAACGGCGGTTTTGCGCCAAGGATTGGCGGGTTTAGGGGGGCGATCGCTCCTGGCGCTGAATGTTCCGGCTCAATGGAGTGGAATTGAAGCCAGTCAAGGGGATTATTTGGGTTTCTTAGAGAGATTAACGCGCTATTCGGGTACGTTAGCTTTTACCCAAGCCCAACATCAAACGGCTGGCTCTTTTATTGCGGGTGGTGAGAATCAACGCCTGAAAATGGATTATCTACCGAAAATGCGATCGGGTGAGCGTTTGATCGGTGTATCTTATGCTCATGTGCGCCGGGAAAAACCGACCTTAGAAGCGACAAAAGTTGATGGCGGTTATCTGTTATCTGGATATCTGCCTTGGATCACGGGCTGGAATTTGTTTCAAGAAGCGGTGATTGCTGCGAGATTACCGGATGGGTGCATTCTTTTTGCGATCATTCCTTTGGTTTCATCGGTTAGGGGAGATTTACGCTTTTCTCCACCGATGGCTTTGGCAGCGATGGCATCCACGAATACGGTGAGCGCTCAATGCGATCGCTATTTCATTGCCGATCGCCAGGTGGTTGCTATTCGATCGCCCGATTGGATCATCAACAAGGATCGCAACAGTGTTTTAAATCCAACGTTTCCGTTGCTAGGATTAGCTAGAGCCAGCTTAGATTTAGTGGAGAAAGCCAGCCAAAAACAGACTGAGATTGTCCCTCATAGTGTAGCTTTATCCGATCGACTGGAGAAGTGTCGTCAACAGATTTACCGGGCGAAGGAGCAACAGCATTTATCCCTGGAGCAAGAGGTGCAATTACGCGCTCAGGCGATCGCCTTAACCCATGAATGTACATTAGCAGCGATCCTGGTTTCTAGGGGCAGGGCAAACCAAACCGATCACCCAGGGCAACGGATTTACCGAGAAGCTTTGGTTTTAAGTGTCATTGGACATACCGATACAGTCATGGAAGCGACGCTAAAATATCTCGTGAGTGCAGAAAAGGTTTAGAAGATTGTCCAACTCGATTCTAGGGCTGGCCCAAGAAGACACCAATTAAGTTAGGATCGGACGTAATTTAGCAACCTTGATGGGCACGAACTGCAAACCAGCCACCATGAAAGCCTGGGAATTTCTGATTCAAAAAGATGGCGATCGCGCCTGGTTACCCTTAGAACCCCCTAGCGTCGAAGTGTTAGAGGGACACTATCGTTTGGTGTTGCGATCGCCCTATCCGCACACGGCGATCGAAATTCATCTCAGCTACCAACTGCAAGCTTCATCCCCTCCCCAAATTCAAACCCGTCAGCACCGCACCAATAAAGAAGGCCTGATGGTCGTCTTTCCCTACACTTATCTGAAACCGGGACTGTGGGACATTTCTTGTATTGCCCAACCCGCAGACCAACCGCCCCAAACCTATCAGGTTTCTCTAGAAGCATTATGTTTCGATCCAGAACCGGATGAAATTGCAGAGGACATCGAACCGCAAGAATCTGAAGAATCTGAAGAACCGCAAGAACCGCAAGAATCTGAAGAATCTGAAGAACCTGAAGAACCTGAAGCTTATGATAGTAGCTTCTTTGACGTGCCTCCCCCTCCAGAACGTCCCCAACCCAATCCAGTCTTAGACCCCTCATCCTCTTGGGAACAAGTGGATCTCTCTTCCGTGAAACTGATCCTCGATCGCACCATGTATGTTGCCCAAAGTAACAGTCCCATTACCCTCACGGGGCAGTTGCGCGGCGATCGCCCCCAAACCTTTTCCCAACCTATCGGTCTGCAACTGGCGATCGCCCTGAAAAATCCCCAAAACTTAGAAACCCTGCAAGAATTCAAACACCAGCTTATTCTACAAAGCTTGCCCGTTCCCTTTGAATATCGCTTTAACTTACCCGACTCAATCTCCCTATGCTTTATCCTGGGACAGGCTCAACTCTTTGACTCCTGGCCCACTCCAGCTCTACCCGCTCAGGGGCCGCAAACGCCCCCAACTCCCCTAACCGAAACCCAATTTAGCCTCACCATGGGCTTAGAACAATTGATGGAAGCCATTACAGTTCAACGGGATACAGAAGAAGCTGCCCATCCTCCGATCCTACCGTTCCCCTTAACCGGTGATCCCATAACTGCGCCTCCTCCTGTTAACCCCCCTTCAGTTAATCTCGACCTCTTCAACATTGCCAAACACTCCCCCCCAGAGAGCGATCGCTCCTGGGAATCCTCTGTATCCTCTTCCCTTCCTCCCCAACTGTTTTCCCCCTCTGACTCTCCCAAAGTCAAATATCTACAATTGCCTTCCCTCAACGGCAGCCCATCCCCTCCTGAGCAGGATTTACCCCAACTGCCGCCCTCGTCTGAACCGGAAAAACCGAAGCCCAAACTCACCTTACCGCCCCTGAATCTGAACCGCGAATCCCAGGAAGAGATCCCCGAACCTCCGGAACCGTCTCCTCCTTCCCCAGTGGATGAAGCGTTTCACTCCTTACACCTGCAAGATAAATTTAGCGAGCGACTCAACGATCTGGCTAAAGAGGCCGAAGATTGGGTAGAGGATGGTATGGATGCTGAAGCGGATGAGGCGATCGCGGCAGAATTTGAGGAGGATGGGGACGATGATGTGATTGAGGGAGAGTTTGTCGATCCCGATTCTGACTATCCTTTAGAAGGTAGATCGGATTTTCCCAAGCTTCTAGCCCCAGCCGCAGAGTCTCAAGAAATTGTCTTAGATCCCGGCGATCGCCAGCCGGAGCGATCGCCGGAGGCAGAAGAGCCATCTGTATCTGAGTCGCTTTCTTCTCTTCCCTCTGTTCCGATGCCGATTTTGGAAGCACCAGAGCGGGACTGGATCGCAGAAGAAGTGATTCCCATCAAAGCCACTTTAGCCACGCGATCGGCCAATATCCACATTAAATACTGGTTAGTGGATGCCCAAACCCGCACCCTGTTAGAGGAACCGCGCTGGCTCGTCGATCTGGTTCCAGAGGGTTACGATCGCCGCAGCATCCTGTTTAACTTTAGTGTCCCCAAAGGAGCCATGGAAATCCAAGTTGAGGCGATCGCCGTGGAACTGCTCACCCAACGGGAAAGCCATAAAACCAGTTTTCGCCGCCTGATTATTCCCCCCAACTTACCCGAAGTCAACTTTGAGGAACTCGAACCCTAGGGCCATTCCGGATGCTATTGCTAAACTAGGAACAACCCTAAAATGTAATGGTAATTCTTTCCCATGTCCCTTTTCTCTAAGCTTTCCTGCCTTAGCCTAACCCCCCTGCTCTTTAGCCTGATCTCTCCGGCATTGGCTCAACTACCCATGAACCAATCCGTCAGTTTTGACGACTTCCTTCCCACCCTATTAACCCCTGTGGAAAGTCAAGCGTATCAGGCGATCGGCCAAGAGCAAGCCCTAGAGTTAGGCCAACAAACATGCAGTGCCTTAAACTCTGGACAAACCCTAGAAGAGCATGTCCGTAATGTTGCCCAACAACTGGTATCAGACGGCATCACCGAAGAACAAGCCCAGGCGATCGGAGGATTAAGTGGTAAAGTGATCGTTGCTGCTGTAGCCACCCTTTGCCCCCAACACACTACCCAATTACAACAGCTAGAACTCCCCCTTCGTTAAAACACGCAACCATCATCAGGGAACAGCATCTCAATTTCTGTTCTAAATCATCTCTACCCAACTATGCCCATTATTCTCACGCTGACTGTTGTTGTTCTTGGTTTAATTTCTTTCATTACTGAATGGCTTCCTGCCGATATTACCGCCCTCTCCATCACCGTTGCTTTAATGTTACTGGGATTGGTCACTCCTGAAGAAGGAATTTCTGGATTTAGTAATCCTGCCACAGTCACCGTGATGGCCATGTTTATCCTCAGTGCAGGCATTACCAAAACTGGCGTGATTCAAGTTGTCCGTAACTGGATACTTCGTTGGGCAGGAGATCGCCCTTCTCAACAAATTTTTGTCATGGGTTCAATTGTCGGGCCCATCTCAGGATTTATTAATAATACCGCCATTGTTGCTATTTTTTTACCCATTATTGAAGAATGGAGTAAGCGCAAAAAAATTTCTCCCAGTAAACTGCTTATTCCCCTATCCTATTCCACCATTTTAGGTGGATTGCTTACCTTAATTGGCACATCTACCAATATTCTTGCGAGTGGTGTCTCTGCCCAACTTGGTTATGGTGAATTTTCTGTTTTTCAATTTACTAAATTAGGGTTACTGGTCTTTATCGTCGGCTTAACTTATCTGTCTTTAGTCGCGCCCAAATTGCTGCCGAATCACCTGGATGATAACCTAGTGACAGAAGATTATAACCTCAGAGACTATGTAAGTGAAGTGGTGATTAGTCCTCGATCGAGCTTGATTGGAAAAACGTTACAAAAAACCAGAATTCAGCGTAAATTTGATGTAGATGTCCTGGAAATTATCCGGGATAAACAGCGCTTTTCTCAACCTATCGCGGATAAGGTTTTGAATGCGGGGGATATTCTTGTCATTCGCAGCAGTCGCGAGGAATTACTGAAAATTAGAGAAGCTAAGGGACTCGAAATTTTAGCTGATGTCAAATTTCAAGAACAACCGATAGAAAAAGTGATTGCTTCTGGCGAAGAAAAAATTGCTGAAGTTCTCATTTTATCCAATTCTCGATTGATTGGCACAACCTTAAAAGACTTGCGATTTCGCCAACGCTACAATGCGACGGTGTTAGCGATTAGAAGAGGGTCTGAAATTGTCCAAGGACGATTGGGGAAAATTCCTCTAAAGTTTGGTGACTTGCTCTTGGTTCAAGGGCCAAAACAGAGTTTTTTGGGTTTACAAACTACCCGTGAACTCTTGGTTTTAGAACAAAAGAAAGTAGATATTTTAAGGCGTAAAAAAGCTTGGATTGCTTTAGGGATTACAACTGGAGTAATTCTGTTAGCTGCCTTTAATATCATTCCGATTTTAGTCAGTGCTTTAACCGGGGTGGTGCTAATGATTGTAACTGGATGTTTAAAACCAGGAGAAGTTTATGGGGCTGTACGTTGGGATGTGATTTTTCTGCTGGCGGGCTTACTTCCTCTAGGTATAGCCATGAACAAATCTGGGGCAACCCAATGGTTGGCTGAAAATTTGATCGGTTTAGGAGGCCACTTATCCGGTTATTGGATACTCTTATTTTTCTTTATTATTACTTCCCTGCTCACAGAAATTCTTTCTAATAATGCTTCAGTGATTCTGATGTTACCGATCGCCGTAGAAGTGGCTAAAACCCTAGACTTAAACCCCTACGCCTTTATGTACGCTGTTGTGTTTGCCGCTTCCAATAGTTTTATGACTCCCATTGGATATCAAACGAATGCTATGGTATATAGTCCCGGAGGCTATAAATTTTTTGACTTTACCAAAGTGGGCGCACCGTTGAGTCTGTTAATGATGTTGACAGTTCCCCTCTTAATTACCTTTATCTATGGTTTGTAGGCTATAGGATAACTTTCCGGTGGAACAATAGGCGATCGCTGTATTCAGAATCTATGTACAGTATAAAGATGTCAGCCCGACGGGAGAGTGGGAACGTCATGATCCAGTTTAAAACAATGGGAATTCAACCGAAACAGTGGGTAAGCGCGGCGATGATGTCGTTGGCGATGGTGGGGTTGTCAGCCCTTCCAGGATGGTCTCAGGTCGATCGCCTGCTAAAAATTGGGATTGAGCAACGGTTTGGCGATCAAGCGGGGGAAACCTTAACCTTAAATGCATTACCGGGCGATCGCCTCACCCTACGCTATGCCACCACAGAGGGAGAAGGAACCCTAGAAACCAATAGCCTTAAACTCCAGATTGAGATGAAACCCCTACCCCAACCCATGGTTGAGGAACGGGTTGTATTGAGTACCCATCGCAGCTTTGAAAGCGCCGAACATGATGCCCAACAATGGCGCGAACGGGGCTTAGAAGTGGAAATTGCCAATCCCAAACGCTGGCAAGTTTGGGCCAAGCGAGAAGTCTACAATACGCCCCTACTGCGCCGTATGTTGCTCGATAGCTTAAAGTCTGAAGGCAATACCATTGCCCATATCGAGACGAAAGTCTTACGCACCTATCCCCAACCCTACTGGGTGGTGAATGGGTATCGATATAACCGGCGTTCCCTAGAGATCGACAGTGGCAGCGATCGCATTCAAGTCGTACATACCGGAGGAACCACCCGACTCTATGGCGGTTCCTTGCGAATGCAGCCCAACGCCTATGGGGATTACACCTTGGTCAATTTTGTCCCCTTAGAGACCTATTTACGGGGCGTGGTTCCCCATGAAATTGGCCCCCAAGCCCCCCCCGCAGCCGTGGAAGCCCAAGCCATTCTAGCCCGAACCTATACCCTGAGAAATCTACGCCGGTTTGCCATTGATGACTATGAACTCTGTGCGACCACCGATTGTCAAGTGTATTGGGGGTTAGGGGATGCTTCTGCTAGAGCGGATCGGGCAATTTCCGCGACGCGCTCTTTAGTGGCTACCTATGAGAATGAATTAGTCGATGCCCTCTATTCTTCCACCACTGGGGGCATCACTGCACCCTTTGAAGATGTTTGGAATGGCCCAGCACGGCCCTATCTGCAAGCGAGGGTTGATTCTACCGGGGCAATTTGGGATTTATCCTGGAAAAGCCTAGGTAACGAAGCGAATTTACGGGAATTTCTGAACCTGAAACAGGGATTTAATGAAACCGGATGGAACCGTTTCCGGTGGCGTTATAGCACCTCCTTAAAAGACATGGCGGAATTTTTAAACAAATATTTGAGCAACCGCAACCATCCCATGGCCGGAATTCAAAAAATTGAGAGCGTCAAAGTCACGGAACGAGCGCCATCGGGTCGAGTCTTAACCATGGAAGTGCAAACCGATAAGGGGCCCTTAGAAATCAGCAAAGACCAAATTCGCAACGCCTTCTATCCTCCCATTAGCACCCTCTTTTATCTTGACCCCATGTTGGATGAGAATCAAGCGCTCAAAGGCTATACCTTCGTCGGCGGTGGCTTTGGCCATGGGGTAGGATTGAGTCAGACTGGGGCCTATAACTTGGCAGAGTTGGGTTGGAGCGGGGAGCAAATCGTGCAATTTTACTTCCCCGGAACCCAAATTCAACCCTTGAATGAGGCGATCGTTTTTTGGCGCGATCCGATGGTAACAGAAAATAGCGACGATCAAGGTTAACCAAAAAAACAGTAGGGGCTTGCCTCTTTTTCGCCCCTACCCACTTTAAAATTTTTCGGCTGTCGCCGACATGAACATTTTTAATTGATACTATTCCGGTGGCATCCGATGGCGGCGATACCAGGTTGCCATCCCCACCAACAGACTCGAAAGAGCCAGAGCGCCCAACAAGGGTAAAATTTCCCCCGTTTTTATCGCCTTCACTCCCTCACTTCCTAACAAAATAAACGGAAATAAACCCAACACCGTTCCCACCACCGTTCCCAATAGATAATCCTTTACCCTCACGGAAGTTAATCCCGCCGCCAAATTCACAATTCCGAAGGGAATAATCGGCAATAACCGAATAGAAAACACATAAAACAGGCCTCCGTAAGCAATGTCTGCATCCATCGCCTGCCAATAGCCTTTTAACCGTTCCGAGACTCTCTTTCGTCCTAGGGTGCGCGTAAAGGCAAATCCAATTAAGGCACAAATAATCGAGGCTAAACTTGTCCACAATAAACCCAACCCAGGGCCAAAAAGAACTCCTGCCATTAAATTCAGAGGAGTTGTCGGTAAAATTAGCAAGGTGGAAATGATATAAATGCCCATAAACAGGAGGGGAGTCCCCATTCCCATTCCTTGCAACTCCTGCTCTAGTTGCTCGAACTCTAATTCACTGAGCCAATAAAAGGCGATGATTGTGCCGACTATACCCAGAATAAATAACAAGAATAAAATGTGCTTCATTACAATTATTGTTTAAAGTTTTTGTTGGCATCTGCCTGAATCAATTGAACAAACTCCACAGATTCAGGGTATTCTTGCTGCCATCGATCGCGATCTTGACGATTTTTTTCTAAAACTCGATCCAGGTTATCACGGGTTAAGAGAACTCCAAACTCTGGGGGAACGTTTTCTTCTTGATAACCTAAAACGCGATTGAGAACCCAATCGCCAATGGGCTTTGTATAATGGGAATCATCTACATAATAATCCATTCTTTCGCTTAACTGCTCTTGGTTAACTGAGTTATAATCAGAAAAATCCCAAACCGATCCCATTAACTCTACGACTTCCCGCTTCCACTGTTCAAAAACTGGCCATTTTCCACTGGCATAAATGGACTGTAATCTAATTCCATGGGTGGGAGAAATAAACACGCTTAATTCCACTTTGTTTTGTTGACAAAGTTCTACAATTTTTTTGAAATCTTGCATATACTTTTCCGACAAATTATAATTTTGATGCTCTATAAAAAACAGTTTAGTTGACCCTTGAAAGCGAATTTGTGTGTTGCCATCATGAATTTTGAAGTAGGGTAAAAACCCTTTATGTGCTGAAAATTGCTTGGATTTAGGAGTGTCAAAATTAGCTTGTATGGTTTCCTGGCTACTGGCTAAGGTGTCTAAGGATAAAGTAGTATTGAGCCGATCTTTCCAAGCAACGTGCTTTTTCTCTAAACGATATTCAGCAAAACCGGGCTGATTTTTGATGTGGCGATCGAAGGTAAAAAAATCGAGTCCTAAAATGACTCGCTTAAGTCTAGGGTTGTTCGCCAAAGTATGTTCTAAATATCGTCTAATTTCATAGATATTTGCGCCATTGAGACCTAAATTATAAACTGGGGGAAAAGACTCTAGAGCGGGATGATCCGGATCTAAGCCTCGTTTGACTCTGGATGAACCGAGTAAAATGGTGTTGGGTTGAAGGTGAATAATGTCTATGGCTTTATAGAGTCGGTCATTGTCTTCTTTTTTGGGTTTATACTCATTGAGTTCCCGCAAAATAAAAAAATCATTATAAACTCCGTAGGGATCGATGAGAAAATTGAATCCACCGACGATCGCCAGAGGTAGGAGAATCCAAAACCCAAATAAAAGGTTAAAGGCAATCCATGGATGGGGATTCTTGCGGCGCTTTTTGGGATGTTGATCTAACACGGTTTTTCTCCTAATGCTAAAATTGGAAATAGAGAAACTCGGAAACTCGATTCAGGGACAATAGGGCGATTGCGGTTAGCAGTCCTACGCCGGTTGCCCAGTAAGCATTGAGTTTAAATTTAGCCATTAGTTCTTGAGTGTTGGGGCAATATTTAACGGCTAAGGTGAGGCAGAAGAGAATCAGGAAGGGTAAGCTTTGGCTTTGCCAAAATTCGGGTAAATAGTTAAAGGAGTACCAGGATTGAAAGGTGATGTTAAATGGAGTCAAGAATGGGATGTTGTCTAAGGAATTAGTGGGTAAGATGATGCCGTTTACGCCGCTCATGGTTTGTAAGAGGGTGAGGCTATCAGGGAGGGTTTTGGCTCTAAAGATGACCCAGGCAATCATAACAGAGAGGAAGGCGATCGCCCAGGAGAGAAGTTGGGGTAAGATGAGGTTGAGTTTGCGCCAGAGATGATTAATACAGAGATAGACTCCATGGAGTCCTCCCCAGATGACATACGTCCAACCTGCACCATGCCAGAGTCCGCCGAGTAGCATGGTGATGATTAAATGGGTATAGTGGCGAATTTCGCCTTTTCGGTTGCCTCCTAGGGGGATGTAAAGGTAGTCTCGTAAGAAATGGGATAGGGTGATATGCCAACGTTGCCAAAAGTCGCGGATGGAGGTGGCTTTGTAGGGGGAGTTAAAGTTAATGGGAAGATGAATGTTAAATAGGAGTCCTAATGCGATCGCCATATCGGAGTAGCCAGAGAAGTCAAAGTAGAGTTGATAGGTATAACTCAATACGCCAACCCAGGCTTCTAGAAAGGTGACTTCACTAGCATGATCGAAGACAGGAGCTACCCAGAGGGAGAGGCGATCGGCAATTAAGACTTTTTTACACAAACCTAGGCTAAATAAGACACACCCTTGGGTGAAGTTTTCGTAGCAGAAAATGTAGGTTTTGAGAGCGCGAAACTGGGGAATGAGTTGATTGTGTCGTAAAATTGGCCCGGCAATCAGTTGGGGAAAAAAGATGACAAATAGGCCATAGGTTAAGGGATCGTAGTTTAGGGCTTGGGTTTCTCCTCGATAGGCATCGACTAGATAAGCAATCTGGGTAAAGGTATAAAAGGAGATAGCTAAGGGCAGAATAATGTCGGGAATGGAGAGATGGGTGGGCAGAATTGAGTTGACCGAATTGACCAAAAAATGGGCATATTTGTAATATCCAATCAGGACTAAATTAACTCCAATGCCAATCCAGAGAAGGGTTTTAGCGGATTTCGTTTGAGGTTGACTTTGGGCGATCGCTTTCCCCATTTGATAATTAAACCCCACGGAAAGCAACAGCAGAGGCAAGTAGGCAATATTCCAATAGCCATAAAACACTAAGGAGGCAACGGTTAACCATACCCGACTGGCTTGAATCAGCTTAAACCGATTTAAGCCGATCCAGACGGTTAAAGTTAGGGGTAAAAAGAGGAAAATAAAAATATAGGAATTGAACAGCATAGGGCAGATGATTCAGGTGGTTTATTTATAGCCTTTCTTGCTGGGTTCAACCCCCTTCTCCCTTCGACTTCGCTCAGGGCAGCGCCTGCGGGAGAAGGGGGTAGGGGGATGAGGGGCAGTGGTTTATCACTGATTGAGGTTGGCGATATACTTATTGCTTACGCACATAAACACAGTGGCGCGTAGCTTGGCTTAAGGGAGTTACAAAGGCATCAATCCAGGTTAACTGTCCCCTTAAACTGCGTAGGGTTTGCTGGAGGAGTTTTTCTTCTTCCAGACTCCAACGCCCTCGATATAAAATGACCAAACCTCCCGGTTTCAAAAAGGGAAAGGCATACTGTAAACAAACTTCAGCTTTGGCAACGGCTCGGATTAAACAAAAATCATACTGTTGATGATAGTCCGGTTGATGATGGATTTGTTCGGCTCTACCGGCCTGAGCCTTGACATGGGGTAAATTTAGGGTGGCGATCGCCTCTTCTAAAAACAAGATCTTCTTCTGGGTACTATCGAGCAATGTTAACTCTAACTGTGGATATCCAGATCCCAACGCAAAGGCCACCGGAAGCCCCGGAAAACCGCCCCCTGTGCCAATATCCAGACCTCGCAAGGGTCGATCCTTGGGCCAAGGTTGGAGGGGGACATCTGGCGCTTCAGGCGAAGAGAGACAAAAGGCTAGAGGGCGAAGGGAGTCCCATAAATGTTTTTCCCAAAACTCCGTTGGCTCCGTAATGCGGGTTAAATTCATGTGGCGATTCCCGGCTAAAATTAAGCCATAGAGCTGCTGGAATTGGTTGAGTTGGCTGGGGGTGGGTTGCCAATTCATGGTCTGTTGCCAAATCTCCAGAGAAGGAGGTAAGGAAGGAATAGATTGGGAAACCTCTAACACTGCGATCGCACCACACCTAAACATTTTGCTCTGTTCACCAGCAGCTTATCACGATCGCGATCGCCATTCTAGAGCTTGACCGCCGTTAACTCTCCCTGATTTAAATGCCAAGAGCGATCGGCTAAACTCACCAACTCATCGGGATCGTGGGTAACAATCATCAACGTCCAATGGGACTTAATCTTAGCCAACAATTGCACCAATTGCCGACGCATCGACCAATCTAAACCCGCCGTCGGTTCATCCAACATTAAAATACTCGGTTGACGGATAAGCTGCACTGCCAACGCCAAACGGCGCTGTTGACCTCCACTGAGAGCATGGGGAGAAGTTTGCAACGATAGATGATCTAACCCCACCTCCATCAACGCTTCCTTCACCCGATCTAAATCTAACTCTGGATGACCCAAGCGCAACTCGTCCAGAATCGTACTGCCGCAAAAATGCCGTTCGGGAAACTGAAACACTAATCCCGCCAATTGTTGCATATCCTCAGCAATCAACACTTGCTCGCGCCAGCGAATTTCTCCCGCCGTGGGATAAACTAAACCCGCCAAAATTTCCATCAGGGTACTTTTTCCGGAGCCACTAGGGCCAATAATTAATCCCAATTCTTGGGGCCCCAATTCTAAGTTAATGGCCTTGAGAACCGGATCGGGAATCGCTGGGGGATGATACGTTAAGTTTTTCAGATAGAGCATGGGGGATAGGGGAATGGGAACTTTTCATGAAAGATGCATCATCATATCGAGTATACTATCGGACTAGAACACAACGGATTGCTGTTCCGTTAAACTCCTATGAAAAACCGGCTTAACCTCTTTCAATTTTGCTCCGGTTTGGCGATCGCCAGTTGCCTGCACCTGAGCTTTTTTACCCCTGCCCTACAAGCGGGCGATCCCTTCCGCGAACAAAATCCCCAGCCCATTGGCGACCATACCGAAGCTGCATTTAAGGCGATTTTTATTGGTGGAGATTATCCCCAAGGGCAACAGTATCTACAACAAGCCAGACAGACAGAGGCTGACGATCCTTTGGTGTATGCCATGATTGCTTCTATGGCCTATATTGACCAAGATTGGGAGCAATTGGGAGAGTATGCCACCCAAACCCGTGAAGTGGCCAAGGCTTTAGTAGAAGAGAACCCCTTACGGGGCAATGTGTATATGGCAGTGGGCCATTTTATGGAAGGGGGTTATGCCTTGGCTAAAGATGGGCCAGTGAGGGGAGCGCCTCAAGCATTAAATCAGTTACAGGAGGTACTGAAGTTTATCAAGGAAGCTGAACGGATTCAGTCTGACGATCCAGAGTTGAATTTAATTAAGGGATATATGGACTTGATGTTAGCCGTAAATTTACCCTTTGCCGATCCTCAACAGGCGATCGCCCGTTTAGAAAACCTTGCCCGTCCCCAGTATCTGGCCTATCGTGGCATTGCCATGGCCTATCGCGATTTAGGCGACTACTCCAACGCCCTCGAATATGTTAATTTAGCCTTAACTGCGACCCCCAATCATCCCGAAGTCCATTATCTCAAAGCCCAGATTCTCAAAGAACTCGAACAATGGCAAGCCGCCCAAGGTTTTTTCAATCAGGCCTTATCTCGGCCACAAATTTTACCCAAATATTTAGTCGCCCAAATCTTTTTTGAATCCTGCCAAAATCAGCGTAAACTTGACCAAAAACCGCGCAACTGTGATGCTCTACGCGACCCCATTAAAGAAGGCAATCAAATCTGGGGGCCAGAACGTTTACCCTCTTTAGATTAAAATAAAACTTCATTATGGATTCATCATGGAAGACAGGAATCGGGAACCAGAAAGAGAACAGGGAAGCAAACTGTATCGGATTCAACGTTTGCGGCGTTTAAGTCAACTCTTGGATAACGCTCTGCCGATTCCGGGCTTAAATTACCGCGTGGGACTCGATCCAATTATTGGCTTAATTCCTGGGGGTGGAGATATGGTGAGCGCCATTTTATCGGCTTATATTGTCCTAGAGGCGACCCGGTTTCGATTACCCAAAGAAACTCTAGGACGCATGGTGATGAATATCCTCATCGATACCCTGACGGGAATTGTCCCCGTTTTAGGTGATATTTTCGATCTGACCTGGAAAGCCAACGCCATGAATATGCAATTACTCGAAGAACATTTACAAGCGCCTAAATCCAGTGAAGCAGCCGATCGCGGATTTATTATTGTCATGATTCTCATTTTAGCCCTGATCGTTGTCGGTATTACCAGTTTTGGCCTGTTCCTGCTCTGGGGATTAACTGCTTTAATGAATTCACTATTTTAAGTCTATCGGCAGAAACCGCTATAAGATGTAATCAATTGCAAAGAGTCAATATTTAACTGAATCATCACAGGAGGTTCAATTCGCGTGGTTTCATCCCTCTCCGAGGCCGTTTCCGTACACCTGCAAGACGAATATCGCCAACGTCGGGAACGAGTAATGGCGAAAATGCCAACCAGTACAGCCATTTTTCGCAGCGCTCCCCTAGCGGTGATGCACCGGGATGTGGAGCATCCTTTTCGCCAAGAGAGCGATTTTTTCTATCTGACGGGGTTTAACGAACCGGAAGCGGTGGCGGTTTTAGCGCCTCACCATGAGGAACACCGGTTTATTTTGTTTGTGCAACCGAAGGAGTGGGAGAAGGAGGTTTGGAGCGGTTACCGCGTCGGAGTCGAGGATGCGAAGGCGGTTTATGGTGCGGATGAAGCCTATCCTATTGGGGAGTTGGAGGAAAAATTACCCCAATATTTGGCGAAAGCCGATCGCCTGTACTATCACTTTGGCATCGACGAAACGTTTAATCAGACCCTTTTGAAGCAGTGGCAATCGTTACTGAGGCAATACCCAAAAAAAGGGTTTGGCCCCACAGCTCTCGAAGACCCGATGACTCTGTTGCATCCCCTACGCTTGGTGAAGAGTGAGACGGAATTGGAGCTGATGCGTAAGGCGATCGCTATTTCTGTAGAAGCTCACCATTTAGCCTGGGATATGGCTAAACCGGGTATTTATGAGTATGAAATTCAAGCGGAAATGGAGCGCCTCTTCCGTCGTCGTGGAGGGGTTGGCCCGGCTTATCCGTCCATTGTGGCTTCTGGCCCCAATGCCTGTGTTCTCCATTACATCGAAAATTCCCGCGCCCTAGAAGCGGGGGATTTACTTCTGATTGATGCGGGCTGTTCCTATGGTTATTACAACGGTGATATTACTCGGACTTATCCCGTAGGCGGCAAGTATGGCATGGAACAACGGGTGATTTATGAGATTGTCCTGGAAGCCCAACGGCAGGCGATCGCCCAAATCAAACCCGGTAATCCCTTTAGCGCCGTTCATGATACCGCCGTTCAAGTGCTGGTGGAAGGGATGATCGAATTAGGCTTTTTAGTCGGAGAACCGGAAGAACTGATTAAGGAAAACAAGTATAAGCCCTATTACATGCATCGTACCAGCCATTGGCTCGGTCTAGATGTCCATGATGTGGGAGCCTATAAACAAAATGAGGAAGAGTCCCAACTGCTACAACCGGGTCAAGTGTTAACCGTAGAACCAGGGATGTACATTGCCCCCTTGGTTAAACCCGCAGAAGAGCAACCGGAAGTCCCCCCCCAATGGCGCGGTATCGGAGTCCGCATCGAAGATGATGTTTTAGTCACCGCAACCGGGTGTGAAGTGCTGACGGCTGGCATTCCCAAAATGCCGGAAGAACTGGAAGGGCATTACAGCGCTTCGCGCTAGGCAAAAGGCAAGAGGCAAAAGGCAAAAGTCTTGTTGAAAAAGGTTTTGAGCGTTCAACCCTGTATTCCATAACAGAGCAAAGTGCTGTAATCCTGAATCAAGGAATTGATATTAACTTTTAGGGAACTGCTGTATCTTTTCGCTTAAGGACGACCAGGGTAATATCATCATAGATCTTTTGTGTGCCAATATGGTGCTTGAGATCGGCGATAATGGCGGTTTTAATCTCATCAGCGCTCTGATGGCGATCGCGCTGAATGATGGCACAGAGGCGATCGATCCCATAATGCACCTTATCCAGATTTTCCGCTTCCGTAATGCCATCCGTATACAATACCGCCACATCTCCACACTTTAAGCTCAATTCCAATTGATGAAAAAATCCCCCGACATTCCGATCTAAACCAATGGGAAATCCCAGATCTAGAGTATCAATACAGTCCACGTCCCCAGTGGAACTCACCAAAATTAGGGATTCATGTTGGCCACTAATCTTGAGAATGCCCTGATTATATTCCACCACCGACAACGTTAAGTGTTTATCAGAATTCATGCGCTCAATATTATCTAAAACTGTCCGATTTAAGACAGAAAAAAAATCCTTAATATCAGTAAACTTGCTATAACTCAAACATCGAATTGCCGTTTGTACCATAATCGCCAAAACACCACTTTCAAGTCCATGCCCTGTCACATCCCCAATACCGATCATCACCCCTTGATGTTGAGCAAAAACATCATAATAATCTCCTCCGACTTCATTGGCAGTTTCCATAAAAGCAGCGATCTCTAAATCCTCAATCAACTGTAAGTCTTCTGTTTTAGGCAACAGCATTTTTTGCAAACGGCTCGTGATTTCCACTTCCGTGGCTAACCGCAGATTTTCCACTTTCAAGGATTTAAGATTTAAATGCATCTTGACTCGGGCCAAAAATTCATCCTTAGATACCGGTTTCGTTAAATAATCATTGGCTCCCAACTCTAAACCAATCACCAGATCGGCAACTTGATTCTTGGTACTTAACAAAATAATCGGTAACTCTGTCGGACTTTTACTCAGACGAATTTGGCGAGTTACTTCATAACCTGTCATCCGAGGCATAATCACATCAACGATCGCTAAATCTGGGGTAAATCCTTCCGTTAAAAACTGTAAAGCTTCTTCGCCACTTTGAGCCGCAACAATGGCATACTCTTTAGAATTAAGATAGGTCGCATAAAATTGCAGATCGAGCAATTCATCATCTACTAACAAGATTTTGAATCGATCTGTGTAATGATCTTGGATTTCCCAAGGTTGATACATTAAACAAGAATTGTCCCGGCAAGAAAGGTTTATTTTCGTCGCTTCTATCGTCTGAGTATCTACTGAATCAGCAATAGGTAAACTAAAAATAAAACTCGATCCTAATCCTAGAGTCGATCGAACTTGCAACTGTCCTCCATGCAATTCAATTAAACATTTGGTTAAGGCCAACCCTAATCCGATCCCGCCATAAATTTGCTGGTTGTTTTCATTCCCTGGTTGAAATGAGTTAAAGATTTGATCGATTTTCTCTTCAGGAATGCCAATCCCTGTATCGTTAACTGTAATTTGTAAATCGTTGTTATGGCAATCGGCACTTAAGGTGATCGTTCCCGTGTCCGTAAATTTAATCGCATTATTAATTAATTCATAAAAAATTTGTTCTAACCGATTTTCGTCCGCATAAGCCAGAGGTAAATCAACAGAAATTCGGTTGTAAACTTGAATATTTTTATGTCCAATCAGGGGATAGCATTGAGTTAAGCTGACTTCAGCAATTTCTCGCACCCCCACAGCCTTACGATTGAGGGTTAATTCATGATAGTTTAAACGGGATAAATCTAAAATGTTATTAACTAAATTTCCCAACCTCCTGCCAGTGGAAACGATCAGATATAAATTAAATTTTGTGGGTTCAGACAAAGAATATTGTGCCGTCTCTAGAATCGATTCTGCTAACCCAATCATTCCATTTAAGGGTGTTTTTAATTCATAGGAAGTATTGGCCAAGAAATCATCTTTGAGGCGATCGAGCCGTTCTAATTCTTGATTTTTTTTCTCCAAATCTGAAAACGAACGTTGAATTTGATCGGCCATGCGGTTAAACGAATCGGCTAATTCGCGCAGCTCATCAAATCGCCTTAAGCTGACTCGCTTATTCCATTTTCCTTGAGCTACTGCTTTAGCTGATTCATTCAGTTGTTTAATGGGATAAATGATCCGCTCTCCGGTAATCAATCCCATTAAACTCGCAATTAATAAGGCAGTTAAGCAGAGAATCAGAGTATAGTAAAGATTGCTGTAAATTGGCCCCATATAATCGGATACAGGAATTACGACAATCACTAACCAATCTAAACCTTGATTGTCGGATAGGGGAGCAATATGAACTAAGTGATTGCGATCCTGATATTTAAATAGGAGTTGCTTGGGACTAAACAAATTTTGCCAAGAACCAAAGCGATCGAGGAGATATTTGCTGGTTTCTTGCATGAGAGGATTGGCGATTTTAAGGGCATTAATTCTTTGGGGTTTGTCTTGCTCCAATTGATAAAGACGATCCTCGGTTGAAGAGGCTACTAATTCTCCTGACTGATCGACAATAAAGGCAATTCCAGAGGGACTCACTTGTAAATCTTGGAGTAATTTGTTAATATAAGTTAAGGTAATTTCTGCGCCCAAGACTCCCAAAATTTCACCGTTTGGTCGCGCCACAGGAGTGACGGGAGTAGCATAGAGGAAATATTCATCTGTGTTGACATAGGAATAAGTAGAAATGGAGATCGACCCCCAAGTGGGTTGGCGTTTTTCTATGGCAGTTGCATACCAGGATCTCCGCCGACTGTCATAGGGTTGACTCCCTAAAAATTCTGTACGATCGCAGTTTTCATCTAAGCGATAGGTTTTTCTCTCTGGAATGCTACCTTCCCGGACTTTGACGATAGTTTCTGTATTCTCTAACTTCTGAACGGCTAAGACTTCCCCAGTGGGACGACCGAAGAGTAAGTAATCTACGCCATTATCTTGTTTAACTAGGCGTTGAAAATAACATTGGAGTTGATCGAAATTGGTAATATCAATTTGATCGGTGTCAATGGCTCCTTGAATGGTTTGATACACAGAATGGGGAGCGGCCAATTGGGTGGCTAAGGTTTGGGCAATGCGATCGCTGGTTTCCCGTCCCAGTTGTTTGACCAAAACATCTACTGCTTCTTTTCCACTCCGGAAAGATAATCCGGTAATGACTACCGTCACTACCCCCAATTGCAGGATAAAGGGAACCGTGAGTAGAGTTCGTAGGGACAGACGATTAATAAGTGGGTTGATTAACCGACTACAGAATTTCCAGACCATAGGGGGAAGGGGAGTTGAAACGGTCTTTATCCCAGAATATCACCTGCACTCTGCCTGTTGAGGCGAAAACTGCTGTAAACTTTGCACAAATACCCTCAAAATTTGGTGCTTAAGTCTATGAAACTCAGTGAAATTATTGAAAAATTGGGTAAGGTCGCCTCAGAAAATTCTCTACCGGGTCTCGATCCAGAGATTGTGGGAGTTGCACCGGTAGACGAAGCTACACCCCAGAGTCTGAGTTTCATTGAGGGTGCGAAGTTTGCTAGTCAGATTAAGACTACGGAGGCGATCGCCTTAATTCTTCCCCATGATTTGACTGAAACTGCTACAGAGCGCGGGATTGCCTGGATCGCGACGAGGGAACCGCGTCTGTTATTTGCCCAAGTCATTGACCTGTTTTATCAACCCTTTCATCCCCAACCGCAGATTCACCCTACAGCCGTAATTGCTGAGGATGTACAGTTGGGAGAAGGGGTCTATATTGGGCCTCATGTGGTGATTGAATCTGGGGTCAAAATTGGCGATGGGGTTTATATTCATGCCAATGTGGTTATTTATCCGCAAGTGGAAATCGGCGATCGCACCCTTCTCCATGCCAACTGTACCCTCCACGAACGGACTTTACTGGGTAAAAATTGTGTTGTTCATAGCGGTGCGGTCATTGGAGCAGAAGGCTTTGGCTTTGTGCCTACCCCTAAAGGCTGGTTCAAGATGCAACAATCTGGAAGAACGGTATTAGAAGATGGGGTAGAAGTGGGTTGTAATAGTGCCATTGACCGTCCAGCCGTCGGTGAAACCCGCATCGGTAGCCAGACAAAAATTGATAACTTAGTGCAGATTGGCCATGGTTCCAAAATCGGCTCCAATTGTGCGATCGCCGGTCAAGCGGGGATGGCAGGCGGTACAAAAATCGGTAACCATGTGCTTCTAGCGGGACAAGTGGGAGTTGCCAACAATACCATCATTGGCGATAATACGATCGCCTCCGCTAAAGCTGGAGTACATGGAACGATTCCCTCCGGCTCCGTCATTTCTGGAAACCCGGCGGTGAATCATTCGATCTATCTGAAAGCATCTGCCATTTATAAGCGTCTACCGGATTTATATCAGTCTTTGAAAAAGTTGCAAAAGCGACTGAATAATCTAGAATCTCGCTAAACCTGCACAGTGGAGACGAAACCAGCAAGGAGCTTCAGTGCCTTGTCTCTCCACAGAGCAACGATCAATTGCACAAGATTTCTTCAAGCAAAGATAAAGATAAATAAATCTCAAGGTCGTCATGGACAATTTACCCAATCCTGATATTCTTGAACCGCCTAATCTAAACCGATTAGGGGCAACTCAGAGGTCTGCGTCCACTCAACTGCCCCATTTTCCCAAAAGTAAACCCACGCGCTTAAGCCGCCATCAAAATCAATATTATCCTGATGTGGCGATTGACTTACTTCATGATATTGAGGCGATCGCCTGCCAATGGCAAGATCAGTTAGACCAGATCCACAATCAAATTACAGCTCTCTATCATCAAGGGCCAATTATTGAGGGATGGCTCGAATCTACCCCCACCCCAGGTTCTCGCACCTCCTACCGACTCTGTAGACTCAAAGAAAATGGAGAGGTTTGGAGTCGTCTCTGTGCAGCAGAAGAAATCCCATCGATTAGTTTAGCCCTTCATCGCTATCAACAATTGCGGCAATTTCTGAGCCAAAAGCATATCCTAGAAGAGCGTCTATCCCAGTTAGCCCAATCCTTAAACGGTTTACATCGCCAACTTAAGCCGTAGATTTCCTATCCTGTGTTGCCAACTATGAGCGTCCAAATCTCAGCAATTATCTGTACCCATAACCGAGATCAATATCTGGGTGCAGCCATAGAAAGCTTGCTCAGTCAAGATCATCCCGACTTTGAGGTGATTGTGGTTGATAATGCGTCGAGCGATCGCACCCAAGAAGTCATACAGTCCTTACAACCCCATCCGCGCTTGAAGTCGGTTTACGAAGCTGTCACCGGTTTATCCGTGGCTCGCAATACCGGTGCAAAAACTGCCAGTGGAGAAATTTTAGCTTATCTCGATGATGATGCGATCGCCACACCTTCCTGGTTAAGCGTCCTCTCAAAAGCCTACGCAGAGAACCCTAAATTGGCGATCGCTGGCGGTAAAGTCACCCTCATTTGGCCCGCCGGTATTACCCCTCCCCCTTGGCTCTCAGAGGGTTTAGCCGGGAATCTCGGAGCCTATGATTTAGGCGATCGCCCCCTCTTCATCACCCAACCCAACAACACTCCCAGAGGCCTAAACTACTCCATACGGCGCAGTTTCCTCGAAGAAATTGGTGGCTTTGACCCCAATTTAGGGCGAGTCGGGAAAAAATTGCTCTCTAATGAAGAACTGGTGATGACCGAGTTGGCCTTACAATCGGGATGGCAAGTCAGCTATATCCCCGAAGCCTTAGTTGCACACAATGTGGCTCCCGAACGAGTTAACCGCTCTTGGTTTTTGCGTCGAGGGTGGTGGCAAGGGGTGAGCGAATGCTACCGGGAACAACTCTCCAACCGGGGAGGGATTCATCAATTTTCGCGGGGAGGAGAGCGCATTATTCGGGGACTCTATAAATCGGTCAAATATATCGGCGATCCGGCCCAGAGGTTTGATAACCTAGTCTATGCCTATGGTCAAATCGGGTATCTGACTACGGCGATCGAAGGATTATGGTCTACAAAATCTCCATCGCAGTAAATCTATCTCTTAATCTTGGCCGTGAGACCAGAACTGTTATAACTAAAAAAGAAAAATGCAGATCCTCCAATCAAAACTTTGAGATTGATCTGATATCCTAAACGTTGTCTCGTACCTCCTGTGCCCTTATGACCTCTGAAGCGCCTAAAGTCCCGGTATCGATTATTATTCCAGCAAAAGATGAAGAAGATAACATTGCTGCTTGTTTGGAAAGTTTGCAACCGGCGGATGAGATCTTTGTTGTCGATTCCCAAAGTGGCGATCGCACCGCAGAAATTGCCGAAAGTTTAGGGGCGACAGTGATCCAATTTAAGTTTAATGGGTCATGGCCGAAAAAGAAAAACTGGTCGTTAGACAACCTTCCCTTTCGCAATGAATGGATCTTGATTGTCGATTGTGATGAACGCATCACTCCTCCCCTATGGGAAGAAATTAAACAAGCCATTCAAGATCTCAATATGAATGGGTATTATCTCAATCGCCGAGTCATTTTTCTCGGCTCTTGGATTCGCCATGGAGGACGCTATCCCGATTGGAATTTACGCTTATTCAAACATCAAAAAGGACGCTACGAAAACCTCAATGTAGAAGATGTCAGAAATGCCGGTGATAATGAAGTTCACGAGCATGTGATCCTCGAAGGTAATGTGGGATACTTAAAAGAAGATATGCTCCATGAAGACTTCCGCGATATTTATGCGTGGCTGGCTCGTCATAATCGTTATTCTAATTGGGAAGCTAGAGTCTATTACAACCTGATTGAAGGGATGGACGAAGGCAATACCATTGGGGCCAATTTATTTGGCGATGCCGTACAGCGCAAACGCTGGCTGAAAAAGATCTGGGTGCGCCTCCCGTTTAAACCCACCATTCGCTTCATCTTACACTATATTCTCCAACTGGGATTTTTAGATGGCCACGCTGGATATATTTATGCTCGGCTCCTGAGTCAATATGAATATAATATTGGCGTAAAATTATTTGAACTGCGTCAATTTGGAGGGCATATTAATCCCAAGAAAGCTCAATCTTCTGGATCTCAATCTTCCCCTACCCATGTCAACACCCCCATCCAGTCCTGAACCCTCCCAATCCGATCGCCTAGATTCTCCTGCCTGGGTTGATTTACGTCAGTACGATCAGTCCAATTTCGATCGCGGTCGTCCAACCTGGATAATTATTCTTTGGTGGTTGGTGCAAGCGGTTACTTTCCCCTTAACCCTCCATAATTGGCATGGTATTCGGGTGATGCTGTTGCGCTGGTTTGGGGCCAAAATTGGCCAAGGGGTGGTCATCCGACCCACAGCCCGATTTACCTATCCCTGGAAAATAACCATTGGTGATTATAGTTGGATTGGCGATGATGTGGTGTTCTATAGCTTAGATCGGATTGAAATTGGCCAACATTGTGTGATTTCCCAGAAAACCTATCTTTGTACGGGTTCCCATGATGTGAAAGACCCCTGTTTTCGCCTCGTAACTGCCCCGATTAAGATTGGCAATGGGGTATGGATTGCGACCGATTGTTTTGTCTCTCCAGGGGTGGAAATTGGAGCCAATACGGTGGTTGGGGCCCGTAGCAGTGTGTTTCGCTCTTTACCCGAAGCCTACATTTGTTGGGGTACACCTGCTAAGGCCCATACTCCCCGTCCTCCCTTGAAGCCCAAATAAAGGTTTTCTTGCAGAAGAAATAGGTATTTATACGGTTGAAAATATGCTCTTTTTATGGATTTAGAATGGCTTAATCGATCCTAAAAATTGGCTTTTCTAAAATTCATGAAAATTGCGTAAGTAAGGGGTATAATGATGCAATTGTTGACTGAGGAAGATTTAGCATGGAAACAGCGATCGCCAATCCCTCGGCGGAGCTTATATCAACGGGACGACCCCAGCTCGATCGAAATTTGCGCTTAAAAGATGTCTTAAAAACCTTACCCAAAGACGTTTTTATCAAAAACCGATTTAAAGCTTGGTTTGGCTTTCTCTCCAATGTCGTTCTCGTCAGTTTAGGATGGTGGGGAATCGCGATCGCCCCCTGGTACTTACTTCCCCTCCTCTGGCTGTTTACGGGAACCTGTTTTTTCGGCTTATTTGTAATTGCCCATGACTGTGGGCATCGTTCCTTTGCGAACAAGAAATGGGTGAATAATCTCGTCGGTCATATTGCCCTCACCCCCTGCATTTATCCCTTCCATCCCTGGCGAATTCAACATAACATTCATCATAAAAATACCAATCATATTGACCGCGATAATACCTGGAATCCCTTCTACGTGGAGCAGTATGAAGCCCTCAATCGCTTTGAAAAAACAGTCTATCGCTCCCTCCATGGCAAATTCTGGTGGTTAGGCTCCATTGTCCATTGGTTTCAACTCCACTTTCAATGGTGGACAATTGAGCCAGGAAAAGAACGGCAACAGTTCCGATTTTCTGCCCTATTGGTAATTGCACAAATGGCGATCGGTTTTCCTCTCCTGATTGCTACCACCGGATGGTGGGGCTGGGTTTCCCTGTGGTTAGTCCCTTGGTTGGTCTTCCATTTTTGGCTCAGTACCGTCACCCTCCTACACCATACGTTGCCCGATCTCAGATTTGAACCCGACGGAAAATGGCATGAAGTCACCGCCCAACTCGTCGGTAGCACGGATTGTAAATATCCTTGGTGGTTTGAGTGGATTTGCCATGATATTAACGTTCATGTTCCCCATCATTTAACCACTGCCATTCCCTGGTATAACCTGCGTAAAGCACATGCCAGCATTGAAGAAAATTGGGGAGAATATATCACCAGAAATCGCTTTTCTTTCCGTCTTTTGTGGCAAATTACTGATGTTTGTCACTTGTATGACGAGGAAAAGGGGTATCGCACTTTCTCCGAATCCTAAATTAAGGAACTAGGGAGCGAGACGCTCCCACTCCCAGATATTCCAGTGGATGGTCTCCACCCTAAATCTAGAAACAATACAACAGGAACATTTTGCATGAAAACAGCGATCGCACAACCGTCTGAACGCCTGCAAGCAGACGCAAAGATCGGACTCGATCCCAATATTCGCCTTCGAGATATTTTAGACACCCTTCCCAAGGAAGTGTTTGTCAAACATCCCTTGAAAGCCTGGACAGGGGTAATCACCAATATCATCCTCGTCGGTTTAGGATGGTGGGGAACCGCTAACGCCCCTTGGTACTTACTGCCCCTTCTCTGGCTCTTCACCGGTAGCGCCTTCACCGGCCTATTCGTTATCGCCCATGACTGCGGACACCGGTCTTTCTCCAATCGTAAATGGGTGAATAACCTCGTCGGCCATCTCGTTCTCATTCCTTGCATTTATCCCTTTCACGCTTGGCGCATTCAACATAACATCCATCATAAATATACCAACTGCCTAGAAATTGATAATGCTTGGACAGCCTACTCCCGCGAAGAATATAACCAGTTCCCTCCGATTGAACAATGGGCCTATCGCCACCTGCGGGGTAAATTTTGGTGGTTAGCCTCCGCCGTTCATTGGGCAAAAATCCACTTCCAATGGTGGACTTTTGAAGGTAAACAGCGAGAGCAAGTCCGGTTTTCCGTCCTCTTTGTCCTTGCTCAAATGGCGATCGGATTCCCCTTACTCATTGCCACCACGGGATGGTGGGGCTTGGTTAACTATTGGCTCATGCCTTGGCTCGTCTTCCATTTCTGGATGAGTACCATTACCCTCCTGCACCACACCAAACCCGATATTCCCTTTAAACCCCAATCGGAATGGAATGAAGCAGAAGCCCAACTGATGGGAACAGCCCATTGTCAATATCCCCGATGGTTTGAATGGATGGCCCATGATATTAATGTTCATGTTCCCCATCACATCTCTACTGCTATCCCCTGGTACAATCTGCGTCAGGCTCATGCCAGTCTAGAAGAAAACTGGGGAGAATACATGACGACTAATGAATTTTCCTTCTCTTCCCTCTGGAAAATTACCAGCGTTTGTCATTTATACGATGAGGACAAATGCTATCAACCCTTTACCCAGCAAGGATAATCCACATTCGCATCGAGTGGGTTTGAATTGGCTCACCCTTTTGTATTTATTCATAGACTCAACCCATTTATCCAAGGTAACGTTTGATGATCAAACAAGTTAGTTCAGAAACCACTATTCCTGAAACCGCTCTTCCTGAAGCTGCATCCCCTCCCCAATTAAACTGGATCATCATAGCTGTGATGATTGCCATGCATATCGGGGTAGTTTTAGCCTTTTTCCCCCCATTCTTTAGTTGGTCTGCCGTTGGCGTTTTTCTAGTTCTGCACATCATTACCGGTTCAGGAGTGGAAATTGGCTGGCATCGTTTAGCGAGCCACCGTAGTTTTACTTGTCCCAAATGGGTTGAATATTTTTTTGTCTTCTGTGGAACCTTTAGTGGTTTGTCTAGCCCCATTGATTGGGCGGGAACCCATCGCATCCATCATGCCCATTCCGATAAGGAGGGGGATTATCACAATATTAATAAGGGATTCTGGTGGAGCCATTTTATCTGGATTCTCTACCATAAACCTGACATAGATGAGAAAGTTGCCAAAGTCACTAAAGATATTAAAGACGATCCATTCTATCAATTCTGCGATCGCTATCTCCTCGTCTTGCACTTCGGTCTCGCTGCCATCCTCTTTGCCCTGGGAGGCTTACCTTGGGTAATGTGGGGAAGCGTTGTCCGCGTCGTTCTCCTTTGGCATGGTGCTTGGGGTGTCAACAGTTTTGCCCACGCTTTCGGCTATCGAACCTATGACACCGATGATAAATCCACCAACCTTTGGTGGTTAGTCCCCTTGACTTACGGACAAGGTTGGCACAACAACCATCATGCCTTTCCCTACTCTGCTCGTTGTGGCTTAAAATGGTGGGAAATCGATCCCAGTTGGGGAGTCATTAGCCTGTTACATCGAGTCGGCTTAGTGACCAAAGTCCGACTTCCCAATCAATCCTAAATAACGCCTAGTCATGGCGAATATAACGCAGTGAAATGAATCCATCTCCAGCCTCTCGATAGTGTTGGAGATTGATTCTCTGCGATCGCGATGACAACTGTTTAAGCGGATTTGATATTACAATCTAGAAGATAGGAACCCTACGTTTTAGGTTCAACAGGAACTTAAGCCATGCTCTTGCTGGCTTATCATAAAAAACAAAAATATCTCCAAATGCTTCATGAGCATTTTTATGGTGTTGCCAATGGAATTCAGGGGTAACAATACCCAAATATTGACAAACTTTGCTGATCTTTTCAGGCGTTTGCCAACTTAGGGCAGTTGTATGTCTCCAAATGACATGACCCTGACCGCATAAATAACATAAAATACAGCCCGAAACTGAAATGGGTAAAAAAATAGGTAAAAGAAGGAAGTAAGGCGCAATTCCTAATATTCCATCGAGTAAGACCTTCCATTGTGGACTCAAAACAGCATAATGATAGAAATCCTTGTTTTTACTATGGTGAACTGTGACATGAAACTTACCAAAAGCATGTTCTGGGACGTGGTATATAAACGTAGATAGGAAATCTCCGAATATGAGTCCCAAAATCGCAACCATGATTGCTTTCAAGACGATCGCTAAAATAAGCACTGTTTACTTCTCTCCATATCAGTTGAATTTTGATAATAATTTGAGAAACTACTCCCTAAGCGCTAATATTATAGGGCCATGTCTCCGCCTCGTAAACTGTTGATTGTATACAACTTTATGTAATATAAAGTCCGGTTAAACACTTGTTATTGCGACCGCAGGGAAGCAATCGCAACAATTCTCGATAGGGTTGAGATTGCTTCATTCTACTGCGTTCCATTCGCAATGACATACTTTCACTGATTATTCGGATTTGATATAACTTCCTTTTAACTTGAGTTGCGATATGGTTCTTTGGGTGTTATCTTTTTGGAAGCTTAAGGATAAATGACTTCATGGGTTTTCAGTCTTCTTAAATGATATGCTAGAAAAGTTTACCTTACTCTCAGAGTTAACAGAACCACAGCGCCAACAAGTTGAAAAGGCTTGCGATCGCCGTTTTTATGCAAAAGGTGATGTTCTGTTCCAGGAAAGTGATACAACAGATGAAATTTACTTTCTCCTGTCGGGTAAGGTTGAATTGTGTAAAATAGAGCCAGCAACTCAGAATAACCTTAAGTTTAAGGAAATGTTTCCAGGAGAAAGCTTTGGTGAAATGTCCTTTATTGATGGTTCTCCTCGGAGTTGTTCGATTATTGCTGCTGAAGATAGTGAAGTATATATTCTGGATCGGCATAAATTAATTGATACAGCATCGGAAGCCAGTGAAATTATCAATACATTTGGATTAACGATTACTCGCCAAGTCAATAGCTACTTACGATATTTGAGCGATCGCCACGTTTCCACCCTACAAGAGCAAATCAATGAACTTAAGGAAAGAACTAATTTTGCCAGCTTCCTAGTATTTCTACTAATCGTCCTCTTTATTACAGCAATTGTCAATTCAGCCATTCACCAATTCTTTTCTGAGTCAGTCCTCAAAACCAAATTATTTAGTTGGTCTTTTCTCATCATTGGCTTTGGCATCCCTTTAGTCTTAGCCTCCTGGAAAACCAAACTCTCTCCCCAAGAAATTGGTTTCACAACCAAAAATCTCAAACGATCCATTATGGATGGTATTTTATTTACCAGTATAGGAATCTTTCTGGTTTTGCTCATTTGCGTTGTGGTTGATGCCATGATTCCCGGTTCTCATCTAACCCAAAACTTCCGTAATATAACCTTTCCCCTATCTTCAGTGCAATACTTTTTTCATAGCTATATACAAGAAGCCTTACGAGCCATCATCCAAATTTCTTTACAAAACTTTTTAGTTTACCGAAAAGAGATATCAGCCATCTGTATCACTGCTTTAATCTTTAGCATGTGCCATATGCACTTTGGTATAGTTGCGATTGCTGTCACTTTATTCTCTAGTATCGTTTTCGGGTTTATCTATATTCGCACTTACAACTTACTTGGTGTCAGTATATTTCACTTTATTATGGGTTTTGTTGTGTTCAAAACTCTCCTAGGATTTTAAGTCACGAACATCACTCAACTATGGATCATCACTATGAAAGATACAAAGAAATCTCCGACTATATTAATTTGCAGAACATCCCTAAAGATGTAGATCCAGTTTCTTTATCCCTTCGTATTCTACTCTTCGATCGTTATGGAATTGATAAAGGAGGAGTTATCCATATCGGAGGTCATTCCGGCCAAGAACTCCCCATGTATACACAATTAGGATTTAAAAAAATTCTTATGGTTGAACCACAACCCTCCCTATTTGAATCCATGAAACAGTATGCAGAAGCAATAGAAGCATTCCGAACAGAACTTCATCAATTGTTAGAGCTAGGGGAAAGTCAACCGTATCCTGAGATTCAATGTGTCCAATCTGTTGTTTCATCCCAATCAGATATCGTTCAATTGTACCAAATGGGAGATACTGAATGGTCTTCGATTTTGGAGCCAAATATAGGTAGTTTCTATCAAGCATTGAATCAGTATTGGAGAAAAAGATATATTCCCTGGTATCAGATGCCACTAGCCTGGTTGAGTTATTTTATTGCACTCAACAGAACTAAAGTCATTGAAATTGAAAGTAAGACCCTAGATCAGTTAATGTCTGAACTCAAACCGGGTTGGCAATCCTCTGACTTTAGTTACTTACGCATGAATATTCAGGGTTCTGAACTAATGGCTTTGCAAGGAGGAAAAGAAACACTAAAACATCTTCAAGCCATTAGTTTAGAGATCAATATTGATGAACGCTATAAAGGTTCTCCTTCCAAGCCAGAGATTGATGACTTCCTCAGCTCTTTTGAGTTTGTTGATGTTTTTTCTTTTAAAATGGGTTCAGTCGGTAACGGACTGTATCTAAAAGAAGCCATAGCGAGTAATTAATTTAATGTAAAAATTATGATCAAATCTACCTCTTCTCAAGCGATTCATACCGAAACCATACCTTCTCTAAAATTAAATCCGGTCATCCTATCTTGGATTACTATAATCCATTTAGGAGCTATTTTAGCCTTATTGCCCCAGTTTTTCAGTTGGTCTGGTGTCCTAGTTTGCCTTATCTTGCACTGGATTACCGGAAGTTTAGGCGTTGAAATTGGATGGCATCGTTTAGGGAGTCATCGAAGTTTTAGTTGTCCCAAATGGGTTGAATATTTCTTTGTCTTTTGTGGAACCCTCAGTGCGATGTCTAGCCCAATTAGTTGGGTCGGAACTCATCGCCTTCATCATGCCCATTCCGATCGAGATGGGGATTATCATAATGCAGCACGGGGATTTTGGTGGAGCCATGTCCTGTGGATTTTCTATCATAAACCTAGCTTAGAAACGAAAATTCCTGAAGTGACCCATGATTTACAAGATGATCCCTTTTACCAATTTTGTCACAAATATTTGCTTGCTCTTCAATTGGCTTTAGCCGCCATCTTATTTGCTTTTGGGGGTTGGTCTTGGGTGATGTGGGGAATCTTCTTTCGTATGGTGACTCTGTGGCATAGTGTTTGGATCATTAACAGTCTAGCTCACCGTCTTGGCTATCGGAATTTTGATACGAATGATCTCTCGACTAATGTTTGGTGGTTATTTCCCATAAGCTACGGGAGTTGCTGGCATAATAACCATCATGCCTTTCCCCATTCTGCTCGTTGCGGCTTAAAGTGGTGGGAAATCGACCCCAGTTGGGGAGTCATTAGTTTGTTGCATCGTGTGGGTTTGGTGACCAAAGTTCGCCTTCCCAATCAATCCTAAAGAACTCATAGTCATTGCGAATGGAACGCAGTGGAATGAAGTAATCTCAACCCTCTCGATAGTCTTGGAGATTGCTTCCCTGCGATCGCAATGACAAGTCTTTAACCGGACATGATATAATTACTCAATTATTAGAGGGATGAAACTTCCGGTAGAGCATCCCTTTTACCGGGTTTCCCCCGATCAAATGTCGCTCGACTACCGCAGGCACTTCCTGGGGAGAAACCCGACAGTACCAAACTTCTTCCGGTAAAACCAACACCATCGGCCCATTGCCACATTGTCCTAAGCAATGAACTGCTATCACTTCTACACCCTCGACGGGATAAAGTTCAAAGGCCTCCAATACCTGAGTTGCGCCTAACTTACGACAGCTTTGATGCTGACACACTCGCACCTGTTTGGTTGGTTTGGTTTCATTCATATCGTGATTTCAAGTCTGGTTAAAAACCATAATTAAAAATCTAGGGAGCGAGAGGCTCCCACTCTAGTAATATCAAGGGATTCTAGGAGTGCGGGCATCTTACCCGCTTCCATGTTTTTAATCGGGTAGCAAATTCTTCGAGGCTAACCACTCCCGATTATACAGTTTGGATTGATAACGAGCGCCCCCATCACATAAGACGGTGACAATGGTATGTCCTGGCCCCATCTGTTTGGCTAAGGCTACGGCAGCACCGACATTAATACCGACAGAACCGCCCATAAATAAACCATCGCGGCGCAATAACTGATAGATGACTCGGATACATTCAGGATCATCGACTTGAATGGCATCATCGATGGGCACGCCTTCCATGTTTTTCGTAATCCGAGAATTGCCAATTCCTTCGGTGATTGAACTGCCTTCTGGCTTAATTTCTCCGGTTTTCACATAGGAATATAAACCACTGCCCATGGGATCGGCAACGACCACCTGAATATTAGGGTTTTTCTCCTTCAAGAAAAGAGCCACTCCCGCATAGGTTCCCCCGGTTCCCGTGGCAGCTACCCAACCATCAATTTTACCGTCGGTTTGTTGCCAAAGTTCTGGCCCTGTGGTTTCATAATGGGCTTGGCGATTGGCTAAATTATCAAATTGATTGGCCCAAATGGCGTTATCGAGTTCGTTGGCTATTCGTCCTGATAATTTTACATAGTTATTGGGGTCTCGATAGGGAACGGCGGGAACGGTTTGTACGTCTGCGCCTAGGGTTCGTAGGGCTTCAATTTTTTCTTGGGATTGGGTTTCGGGAATGATGATTTTGCAACGATAGCCTTTTGCATTACAAATATGGGCTAAACCTATTCCGGTGTTACCCGCAGTTCCTTCGACAACTGTGCCACCGGGTTTGAGGAGTCCTTGTTTTTCTGCATCTTCGATAATATAGAGGGCGGCTCGGTCTTTGACGGAACCCCCTGGATTGAGGAATTCTGCTTTACCGAGAATCTCACACCCGGTTTCTTCGCAAAAGCTGTTTAATCGAATTAGGGGTGTGTTGCCGACTGTGGGTATAAATCCTGCTTTGATATCCATCCGTTTTAGTTACCGAACTTTATCTTATTTTACTGCGATCGCAGCAGGAGCGCTCTTTAGCACTTTGTTGTAGGGTAGGGGGATAGAGAAGTTAACAACAAGCTCAAGCTAAATATGAACCCTTGCCTCTTGCCTCTTGCCTCCCCCCCCCTCTTGCCTTTTGCCTTTTGCCTTTTGCCTCCCCCTCACCTACAACCTTAACTTGTTACCATTCCCCATTCCCTATTTATTGGGCTGGGGAGTCATGCGTAAATAGGGTTTAACTTCTTCATAGCCTTTGGGAAATTTCTCTTTCAAGACCTCTGGATCTTTGAGAGAAGGGACAATTACACAATCTCCTCCATCTTGCCAGTTAACGGGGGTGGCCACTTGATAATTATCGGTTAACTGTAAGGAGTCAATCACCCGCAGAATTTCATCAAAGTTACGGCCGGTGCTGGCTGGATAGGTCAGATTTAGACGCAGTTTTTTGTTGGGATCGATGATAAAAACAGTACGAACGGTTAAGTTGTTTAGGGATTCTGGGTGAATCATGTCATAGAGATTGGAGACCTTTTTATCCTCATCGGCCAAAATGGGATAGTTGACGGTGGTGCTTTGAGTTTCGTTGATATCACCGATCCATCCTTGGTGAGATTCAACACCATCTACACTGAGGGCAATGACTTTAACGTTCCGTTTATCAAACTCGGGTTTGAGTTTGGCTACCATGCCGAGTTCTGTGGTACAAACTGGGGTATAGTCGGCGGGGTGAGAAAACAGGACGACCCAGCTATCTGCTGCCCAGCTATAGAAGTCAATTTCCCCTTGGGAAGAGGCTTGGGTAAAATTGGGAACGGTATCACCAAGTCTGAGGCTCATAAATAGTTCTTTCGGTTTTGTAGTTGATGGTTGACTCTGAGAGTCGATCATCTCATAGGTGTTTGAGGTTTGAGTGGGTGTGGGGAAATTGTTTACATTTTGTAATTTATAGGGTTGGGGGAGATGGGGCAGTTTTAATGGAGATGGTTCTTGTGCTAATTGATTTAACATCCCATCCTGCTATATAAGAATCATAACTTGCTTGTTTTTCAGAATTAAGGATACCTTTATGCTCACGATTCTTGATCTCTTATTTGATTTGATTCAAGCCATAGAGCCTTTTCTTGTGCCCATTTGCTTCATCAGTGCTTGGGTCTTGATTGCTGTGGTTGCCTGGACATTAGGTCGAGCTATGCGAGACGGCCTGGCTCAGGCCAAGCAAATGCATCAGATTCCCTGTGCCCATTGTCAATTTTTTACCAATGACCATCGGCTTAAATGTACGGTACATCCTCACTACGCCAATTCGGAACGGGCGATCGATTGCCTGGACTATAAACCGCATCAAAGGGGACAAGAACTCGATAGAATGAAAACTTAAACGAACTAAACTGAATGTAAGTGTGGAGTTGTCCTGACTGGGCCAAGCAGCGTTAATGAGTAATTACACTTCCGTGTTGGCTGACCTCTTACAAAGGTTACCCGAACTGCGATCGCAAATTTATTTTAAGCCGTCTTTGACAGCCCTTTCCCATGCCATGGAAGACCAGGTATTGGCTGGGGGGGATCGGCCCTTAGTGATTGCCAATTTCCAGCGAGAACGGTTTTATCGCCAAGAGTCCCATCGTTATCGCCGCATTGCCCAGCAAACGGATCAGGTTTATATTCTGGCGGCTCCAGAAACGGAGTTTAAGAGCGCTTCCCAGGAGTATGAAACGATTGCCTTTGATTTACAGGATGAACTCAAGCATGAGTGGCATTTGGTGATTATTGGTCAGCAGTATGCCACTTGTTTAATTTGTCGCGAACGCGATCCATTGGGGATGGGGTTGCCGGAATTGCCGTTGATGACGATGGATCAAGCGCGACGCTTTGAGGGAATTTGGACGTTCGATCGCCAGGTGTGTGAAGAGGCAGCCCATGCCCTGCTCTCCCGAATTCTAGATTATCGTCCGGAATTAGCCACAAAGATTGAACAAGCTCAAACTCGCATTACTCAAGCTCCAGCTTGTCAAATCACTCATCTCGATCCGGCTCCCTTTGCCGAGCGCCTAGTGACCTATTTACAAGCGGGTCAATACAAACTGGTGAAGGCCTATACGGCGATCGCCAACCAAGAAAAAAAAGAACGCCTCGTCAACTCGATCACCGATGCCATTCGCCGCTCCCTCGATCCCGAAGAAATCTTTCAGATAGCGGCCAAAGAACTCGGCCAAGCCATGGAGAGCTGTCGCTGCCTCATTTACCCCTGTAAAGCCACCCAAAAGCAAGTCACCATTGAATATGAGTACATCAATTCTCGAAAACTCTCGTCTCTGAAAGGGGAAACTTGGCCTCTCACAGAGCATCCCCTGTTCTCCCAGGTAGTTGAGCAACATTACCACGCTTACCTGAGTAACTTAAACCGGGATACCCTCAATCACCCCACCCTCAGAGATCAACTCACCCCGGCTAAAATGCACTCCTGGTTAATGGTTCCCGTACTCTACAAAGAGGAACTCCTGGGAATGATTGAAATTCACCACTGTGGAGATAGTGCCTATACTTGGGCATCGAGTCAACTGGAAATGGTACAGGCGATCGCCTCCCAAATTGGAGTCGCCCTCATCCAAGCCCAAGCCTATGCCAACCTCGAAGACCTCAACCAACAACTCGAAGCCCTCGACCGCACCACCCGCAACCTGATCGCCATCACTGGCCACGAACTCCGCACCCCCCTATCCACCATTCAAGTCTGCCTAGAAAGTTTAGCCAGCGAACCGGACATGCCCCAGGATTTGCGCCAGGTGATGCTCAATACCGCCCTAGACGATGCCGAACGACTGCGAGAACTGATTCAAGATTTTCTCACCTTATCTCGCCTGGAAAGTGGCTCGGTAGACTGGAACCCGGAACCCCTACCCTTACAAGAATGTATTGACTTAGCCATCAGTAGCATCCGAAGCCATCAACCCAACCAAGAATTACCCCAAATTATTACCCATCTCCCCACCCAACTTCCCCTGGTTCACGTCGATGGAGAATGGTTAGTCGAAGTTTTATCCAAACTGATCGATAATGCCTGTAAATTCACCCCCTCCCAAGGACAAGTCACCATCCAAGCCATATTGAGTACCCAAAGCCAATTTCAGGATATTGTCCCTCCCCCAAAACGCCCCCCAAATAACCGAACCATGGTTTTAGTGACGGTTGAAGATAGCGGTCGCGGCATTGAACCTAACCGCCTAGAAACGGTCTTCGATCGCTTTTATCAAGAAGAAGGGGCCCTGCGCCGCAGTACCGGGGGGACAGGTCTCGGTTTAGCCATTTGCCGTCAAATTGTCAGCAACTGGGGGGGACAGATTTGGGCTGAGTCTGGAGGGAAAGATCAAGGGAGTCAATTCCGCTTCACCCTGCCTATTGTTGATAAACCCCCCTCTCCCCACTCCTCCAAAGGCGTTAGTTCTTCCCGTTCCCGTCGCCGACCGCCAACAGTTGGGCGACAAAAATAACCATTTGTGCCCACCAATTATGAATAACTGTAACAGTTCCTAACAAAATCTCTAGTCCACCCCCATCTCAGTGATAGGATGCCATAAAAATCTTGGTTTAGAGGAGAGAGCTTTAACCATGAGTGAGACACTGACCGGACAAGCGCCCTTATTTGGCGGCAGCACTGGTGGACTACTCACCAAAGCATCAGTAGAAGAAAAGTACGCCATCACTTGGACATCCCCCAAAGCTCAAGTCTTTGAGATGCCCACTGGCGGTGCAGCCACCATGCAAGAAGGCGAAAACCTTCTGTATCTGGCTCGCAAGGAACAATGCTTGGCCCTAGCCTATCGCCAACTGCGGCCCAAATTTAAGATCAATGACTATAAAATCTACCGGGTTTATCCCAACGGTGAAGTTCAGTATCTTCATCCCGCAGATGGCGTGTTCCCTGAAAAAGTGAACGAAGGGCGGGAATTTGTGGGTAAAATTGACCGCAATATCGGCAGTAACCCGGAACCAGCCACCCTCAAATTTAGTGGCAAACAACCTTACGAGGTTTAAAGCACTCAACTCAAAACTCCCCTAGAGGGAGTTTTTCCACTGAAAAAGGGCGATCGCTGCGATCGCCCTTTTTTCAACCTTATACAGACTTACAGCGCTTCGCGCTAGGCAAAAGGCAAGAGGCAAAAGTCTTGTTGCAAAAGGTTTTGAGCGTTCAACCCTGTATTCCATAACAGAGCAAAGTGCTGTAAAGGCTCAAAGCCATGTACCACAACCCTATTCCCTATTCCCTATTCCCTATTCCCTATTCCCTAGCGCGTTCATGTCCG